>USIZ01000023.1 GCA_900554855.1 uncultured Eubacteriales bacterium
CTTCCTGGCCTGCCTGGAGGCCTGCGGCTACATGGCCCGTATCGCCTTCATCCTGGACCGTGTGTTCCGCCGCTTCGGCCTGTCCGGCAAGTCCTTCATTCCCATCTTGATCGGCACCGGCTGCGGCGTGCCCGGTATTATGGCCTCCCGTACCATCGAGAATGAGCGTGACCGCCGCATGACGATTATGACCACCACTTTCATCCCCTGCGGCGCCAAGCTGCCCTTCATCGCCATGATCGCCGGCTCCATCTTCGGCGGCGCGGCCTGGGTCGCTCCCTCCGCCTACTTCATGGGCATTGCCGCCATCATTTGCTCCGGCATCATCCTGAAGAAAACCAAGCTGTTCATCGGCGACCCCGCTCCCTTCGTTATGGAGCTGCCCGCCTACCATATGCCCACTGTGGGCACTGTCCTCCGCTCCATGTGGGAGCGCGGCTGGTCCTTTATCAAGAAGGCCGGCACCATCATCACCCTGTCCACCATCCTGGTCTGGTTCCTGAGCTACTTCGGCTTCGTGGACGGCGCGTTCACCATGCTGGCTGAGGATCAGCTGGATCAGAGCATCCTGGCTACTGTCGGCAACGCGGTCTGCTGGATCTTTGCTCCTCTGGGCTTCGGCAACTGGCAGGCCACGGTTGCCTCCATCACCGGCCTGATCGCCAAGGAGAACATTGTCGGCACGCTGGGTATCCTGTACAACGGCGGTACTGCGGCCTCTGTTTACACCAACATGGCTGCCTCCTTCACCGCCCTCTCCGGCTATGCCTTCCTGGCTTTCAACCTGCTGTGCGCTCCCTGCTTCGCTGCTATGGGCGCCATCAAGCGTGAGATGAACAGCCGCAAGTGGTTCTGGATCGCCATCGGCTATCAGTGCGGCTTCGCCTATCTGGTCGGCCTGTGCATCTACCAGCTGGGCCAGATGTTCACCGGTCACTTCGGCATCGGCTCTGTGGTGGCCATCATCATTGTCGTTCTGTTCTTCGTCCTGCTGTTCCGCCCTGCCACTCAGAAGATCGATGGCAAGAAGGTTCGCGTCAACGTGTAAGAACCTCCCACTGACTAATTGACCTTGAAACGGAGGAATCCATATGATCGCATGGCTCTCGGCCAATATCGGCACCATTCTCATCGGACTGGTCGTCCTGGCTGTGGTGATCGCCATTGTCTGCTCCATTCGGAAGGATAAAAGATCCGGCAAGTCCTCCTGCGGCGGAAACTGCGGTTCCTGCGGGGGCTGCGGCGGAAGCTGCAACGTGAAGCACTGATCCCCTGCGTCCGGCCGAGGCGGAACCGCTTCGGCCGGACGGGAAAGAGATGGAGGTGCGCATTATGAGCAGCGGCCCGGCCCTGACAGCGGCAAACATCCGCTATCTGCTGGCAATTGAAGATCTGGACCGGGATGGGAAAGGTGTGCGCTGTGTCGATGTGGCACAGGCGCTGGGGATCACCAAGCCCAGTGTCCACTCCATGGTGGACAGTATGAAGGATATGGGCCTGTTGGAGAAGCCCCACTACGGCGTGATCCGACTGACGGATCTGGGCCGCAGCACCGCCGACCGGTACCAGGTGTATTTCCAGACAATCTGCCGTCATTTTACACAGTTCCTGCCCCAGCGGCAGGATGTGTTGGCGGCGGCTTTCGCCCTGCTCTCCGAGCTGAAGCTGGAGAGCGTGGTGGAGATGTGCACCCGCATCGCGGATGCAGACACGGCCCTGTGCTCCGGAGTGGAGCCGCAGGTCTGCGCGGGATAGACAAGATCCCGAAGAGCTATCGTTCGTGGCTTAGGCGCTGAACCCAATCAGCGCCTGAGTTTTAAAATGCTGGTTAGCTATTACTAACCGTAAGAAAGAAGGGAGCTTATTATGAGCGTTGTAATTTTGGGTGGTAATGAGTGCATGGTTCGCAAGTACAAGGATCTGTGCAAAGAGTATGAATGTCAGGCGAAAGTGTTCGCAAAGCCCATCGGCAGCCTGAAAAACAAGCTGGGCAGTCCTGATCTGCTGGTCTGCTTTACCAGCACGATGTCCCACAAGATGTTGCGCAGCGCTCTGAATGAGCTCAAGGGCCTGTCCACTGTCATCGCCCATTGTCCCACCAGTTCCATCTCCGCGCTGCGGGGGGTGCTGGAGACTCACGCCGCGCACTGAGCCATGTCCGACGAAGTGATGATCCGCCACTGCTCCCCCACGTTGGCGGGTCTGAAGACGGGGAGCCTGTTCTCCTATCGTTATGATTCGGAGGACGAACTGCGCCGGGATATTCGGGCGATGAACCGGGTGCTGGTGCCAAAGGGACTGCGGGTGTTGTCACTGAGCTGCAAGCAGGGCAGAGCGCTCATCTACCTCTATCGGCCAAGCCGACTGGGGCGGGATCTGACGGCCCCGGTGGCGGCGCATTTGCTGGAGGATCGCGGTTATCCGTGGGGCGACCCGGATCTCTGCGTGGTCAAACTGATACAGCAGCTGCGGTCACAGGAGGAATTTCCCCACGAGATCGGCCTGTTTTTAGGCTATCCCCCTGATGACGTGGAGGGGTTCATTCACTATGGCCCAAAGCGCAGCAAATGCGTGGGCGATTGGCGGGTATATGGCAACGAAGAGCAGGCCAGGCGCCTGTTTGCCCAGTACCGGGCCTGCACCCGTGCCTATCAGGCGCAGCTGAAATGCGGTAAGACCGTGGAGCAGCTGGCGGTGGGCTGAAAATTTTTTGAATATAGGTTAGTCTAAGCAAACCTATGCGAACACACGAACCGGCAAAATTTGAAAGGAAGGTTTTTATTATGAGCATTGCAGTGATCTATTGGAGCGGTACCGGCAACACAGAGGCCATGGCCCAGGCTGTGGAGGAGGGCGCCAAGTCCGCCGGTGCAGAGACCATTCTGCTGCCCAGCGCGGCCTTTGATGCCTCCATGGTGAGCCAGTATGACGCCATCGCCTTTGGCTGCCCGGCTATGGGCGCGGAGGTGCTGGAGGAGAGCGAGTTCGAGCCCATGTTTACCGCCTGCCTGCCGGAGCTCTCCGGCAAGACCATCGCCCTGTTCGGCTCCTATGGCTGGGGGGACGGTGAGTGGATGCGTCAGTGGGAGGACACCTGCACCAATGCCGGAGCCAAGTTGGCCTGCGACAGTGTGATCTGCTGCGGCTATCCTGACGAGGATGCCATCGACGGCTGCAAGAAGCTGGGCGCGGCGCTGGCACACGAATAAGAACGCGTTCACGCTTTAATAAACTGAGGCCGGGCGGAGAAATTACGCCCGGCCTTTTTTCTTACTCCACGTTGTCGCTCTGCTTCATCGCCTCCAGCGTGCGTTCGATCAGGGTGTTCAGATCCCAGCCCAGCAGCTCGGCGCCCTGCTCGATCACCGCCCGGGAGCATCCGGCGGCGAACTTTTTGTCCTTGTATTTCTTCTTGACCGATTTTACCTCCATGTCCTTTACGCTTTTGGAGGGGCGCATCAGGGCGGCGGCGCCGATCAGACCGGTCAGTTCGTCGGCGGCATAGAGCACCTTCTCCATCTCGTGCTCCGGCTTGATGTCCACGGTCAGGTTCCAGCCGTGGCTGGCGGTGGCGTGGATGACGGACTCGTCAATGCCCTTTTCCCGCATGAGCTCCTGCTCCTTGGTGCAGTGCTCCTCGGGCCAGCGCTCAAAGTCCAAATCGTGAAGAATGCCAACGGTTTGCCAGAAGTCGGCCTCATCGCCATAGCCCAGTTCCAGGGCATACCAGCGCATCACGTCGCCGACGATACATCCGTGTTTGAGGTGAAATTCGCCCTCGTTGTACTCCTTCAATAGTTCGTAAGCCTGTTCGGGTGTGGGGATCATAGTGGGTTCCTCCTGACTTGCTTCAGATAATATATTCCACGGTTCTTTCTGCGGTCAGAACTGTGTGTTCATTGAAGAGCACCAGTGCCTCCCTCTGTTCGTTCGGGCCGCAGGCATAGAAGTCGGCGTCCGTCCCCCAGCTCTCCATAGCAAAGACCCGGGGTTCGATGAGGCGGTTGTAGCTGTCTTCGTGTTTATGGGTCACATGGATGCCGGGGTCCTCAAAGGGGCCGTCCCAGAAATAGGGGTCGAAGGTCTGAATCAGTCCATCCTGAATGCCGGTCAGCAGAACATAGTGCGCCACATCGGAGTAGCACCGCAGAACGACGACACCGCCTCGGTGGAGTGCCTCCATGACCGGGCTGTCCTCCCTCATGTTGACCTGCGCGCCGGTGTAAAAATGGCTGGAGATCGGGATGCGGCCCAGTCTGCCGTAGCTGTTGAACCAGTTGCTCATAAACATCATGGCGGTGGCAGTGGTGCCGGTCTTGCCAATCACGCCGTCCTCGCCCCAGCCGTCCAGACTGTAAAGCATGACGTAGCGGGGGATGTCCGGCGGAATGACTTCCCGGGGGAACAGGGCGCTGATGCCGTTGAGCACAGAGGTGGGGCCGCAGTCATATTCAGTGATCTGATAGCGCAGAGGATTGTTCATCTTCAGCGCCTCCTTTTTCGTTCAGGGTTGTCCCAGCCACCAGAGAGCATAGGACGCATAGAGCGCCGCGCCGATAGGCAGGGCGGTCTCGTCAATATCAAAATGGCCGTTGTGGGCGGCGTTCCGTGTGCCGGGCAGGTCGGCGTTTCCGGAGCCCAGATAGGCATAGGCGCCCGGTACCTTCAGCGTGTACTCGGCAAAGTTGTCCCCGCCCAGTGAGAAGGGGCGGTCATGGGTGACGGAAACACCTTCCAGTGCGGCTTCGGCGGCTGCGGATGCCTCGGTGCAGACCTGTGCATCATTGTAGAGGGCGGAGCAGATACCCTCCCAGAGAACTTCCGCCGTGCCGCCGTACAAATCGGCGATTTTTCCGGCGGTCTCATTGATTTTCTCCCGGGCCCAGGTGCGGCGTTCCGGGGTGATGGTGCGGGTGGTGCCCTCCAGTTCCGCTTCCTCGGCCAGCGCGTTATAGGTAGTGCCGGAGTGGAAACGGCCGATCCCCAGCAATACCGGCTCCACCGGAGAGGAGCACCGGGTGACCATGGACTGGAGCGCCACCACAACATGGCTTGCAATATACAGCGCGTCTGCCCCCAGCTCCGGGGTGGAGACGTGGGCGGCTTTGCCGTGAATTTTAATGACAAAGCGGTCGACCGCTGCGTTGTTGAGTCCCGGCGTCAGGCTGACGGTGCCGACGGGGATCTCGTGAGCAGTGTGCAGGCCGAATACCCGCTCGACCCCCTTGAGGGCGTCGGCGTCGATCAGGTCCATTGCCCCCTTGCCGATCTCCTCGGCGCTCTGAAACAGAAAGCGCACCTCGCCGCCGAACTCCGCGCGGCGTTGGCTGAGCAGCTGAGCCGCTCCGAGCAGGCAGGCAGTGTGGGCGTCGTGGCCGCAGGCATGCATAACGCCGTCGGTCTGAGAGCGATAGGGGACGTCGTTCAGCTCCTGAATGGGCAGGGCATCTATGTCCGCACGGAGGGCGATCGTATGATTGCCGGGATGTTCGCCCTTCAGAACGCCTACAACATTGGTCTTTCCCACCCGGTGGTGGGGAATGTGCCATTCATCCAACTTTGCTTCGATGAATGCGGCGGTTTGCACCTCATTCAGTCCCAGCTCCGGGTGGGCGTGCAGCTCCCGGCGGCAGGCGGTCAATTCTGGAAGCAGCGCCTTGGCACTGTTAAAAAGTTCATGCATAGAGCACCCTTCTTTCCGAGATAAAGGAGAAATACCTATTAACATATAGGGTTTGTTATTGCGTTAAATATAGCACTGATCTGCGGCAATGTCAATGTGCGATTCTGTCATCTGCCCTCAGCTCGCCTCAGTTGCGCACGGACGGCGGAATGGGGAAAAACAAACAGCCGAGGACGATGCCTCGGCTGTTTGAGCGCTCAACCGGCGCAGCATATGCTGCGCTGGTCTGTATTTCTTTCTGTCAAAGGTTCTGCCTTTGGGCCTTCGTGGAACGAGACACCATCCGTTCCGAGCAGGTTCAGGCCAGGTTGACCGCAGCCCAGTAGCCCTCTTCCATGGCCTGGCGGGCCTTGCGGGGCTTGACGCAGTCGCCCACGGCGATGGTGTCGATGCAGGCATCCTTCAGCTCGTCCACAATGCCGGTGTTGGGGCGCATACCCATGGCGTAGACAATGCCGTCAGCGGGGATGAACTCCTCGCCGCCCTCGGCGTTGGTGGCATAGACGCCCTTGCCCGGCTCGATGCGGGCCACGCGCAGACCGGTGCGGCAGGTGATGGGCGCCTTGGCGAAGGACTGCATCATGCCCTCCTTGTGCATCCAGTTGGCCTCGGGGGCGATCTCGCTCTGCATTTCGATGATGGTCACATCGTGGCCGTTTTCAGCCAGATACAGGCCGGTCTCGCAGCCCACCAGACCGCCGCCCAGCACGGCAACCTTCTTGCCGAAGTTGGCCAGCTTGGTGTAAACGGTGGTGGCGTGCTCCACGGAGGGATCGTCCAGACCGGGGATCGGGGGACGGGAGGGGGTGGAGCCCACGGCCAGAATGACGGCGTCGTAGCCGCCGGCCTTGATGAACTCGGGGGTGACGGTGGTGTTGAGCTTCAGTTCAATGGCGTTCTTCTCCACCTGATGGATCAGGTAGTTCTTCAGGCGCATCAGATCGACCTTCAGATCGTCATAGTCGGTGAACTTCAGCAGACCGCCCAGCTTGTCGGTGGCCTCGGCCAGCGTCACCTGATGGCCGCGCTGTGCGGCGGTGACAGCGGCCTGCATGCCGCCGGGGCCGCCGCCCACGACCAGCACCTTGCGCTGACGCTTGGCGGGGGCGCTCATGCGGTCAAAGCGGCACTCCTGAGCGGTGCGGGGATTGACGGCGCAGGACAGGTTGTTGCCGTTGTGCAGACCGGTGAGACAGTCCAGGCAGCGCAGGCAGGGGATGATGTCCATGTTGTCGCCGTGGCGGGCCTTCTCGGGGAAGTAGGGATCGGCGATGCTTTGACGGGCCATTGCCACCACGTCGGCCTTGCCGTCGGCGATGATTTCCTCGGCCAGCTCTGGGGTGTTGATGCCGCCCAGCGTGACGACGGGGGTCTTGACGCCGGCGGCCTTGATGGCGGCGGCGTAATGGACGTTCACGCCGTGGGGCAGGAACATAGTGGGATGGGTGTGGACGGCCTGAGCCTCCTCAATATCCAGGCCGGCGGAGACGTGGATCAGATCCACCTTGCCGTCCAGCATCTTGGCGAAGGCGATGCCGTCCTCCTGAGTGAGGCCGCCCTCGATCTCCTCGGAGCCGGACATGCGGTACTCAATCAGAAAGTTCTCGCCGCAGCGCTGACGCACCCGGTCGATGACCATCAGGGGGAACTTGGCGCGGTTCTCAATGCTGCCGCCGTACTCGTCGGTACGGGTGTTGTATAGAGGGGAGATGAACTGATCCAGCAGCCAGCCGTGGCCGCCGTGGAGCAGCACCATGTCGTAACCGGCGTTCTTCAGGATCTCGGCGCAGTCGGCGAAGTGGTCGGCCACCACGTTCATGTCCTCCTCGGTCATGCCGTGGATGTCGATGCGCTCCTCGTAGGGCTCGCCGTGGAGTACGCCCTTCTCGACCTTGTGCATCTCGACGGGTCCCCAGGCCTCCCAGCCCTCGGGATCGGCGTCGGGGTTGGCACCGGCGAAGGCGACCATGCCGCCGTGGTTCAGCTCATGGCTGGCCAGTGCGCCGCCGGCGTGGATGGCACGGGCGATCTCCGCCAGCTTGGGCTGGTTTTCGGGGGTGCAGGCGAAGCTGCGGGGGTTGGTGCCGGCGTGCTCCCGGTCAACGGGGGTGTCGCCCAGAGTGACAACGGCGTAGCCGCCCTTGGCCTTTTCGGCGTAAAAGTCGATCATGGATTCATCGGGACGGCCGTTGAAGTCCATGTGGCTCATCATGTGCGGCGCCACAAAAAGACGGTTTTTGAAGGTAGTCCGCTTGATGGTCAGCGGTTCAAACAGATGAGGATAATAGGGATTCATAAGAGAGAAACCTCCTTTTAAGTTACATACTTTTCTATTTCATTATAGCGTATCGTCGTCATGCCGTCAAAGCCGGGCCTCCGTTCGTCCGGTGTTTTTGCCATGTACATCGCACCTTTTCGCCTTTATTTTTTGCGGCGTTTCAGAACAAAGCGGCGCAATACTCTTCTTAACTAACTTTATCCTAAGAAAAGAGGGAAGTAAAGCGACAAAATAGCGTGTGTCTACAACGGAGTGTTACAGTTTGAAGCACAGAAACTCGGCGGAATGGGGCACTTGAAGGATTGAAAATGGTGTGTTAAAATATCACTATATTATTGTGTATTTGGTATGATACGGCCTGTCATATTAAAATCTGAATTTCCTTTTTCGCCCGTTTTTCGGTAAAATGGCTAAAATGAACGGTGGAAAAGGCATGGAGATAAAAAGAAAAGGCAGGGTTCAGAATGGTCAATGAGACGACGGTAAAGTCCTTCCTGACTCTGGTTCGGGTGGGCAGCTTTACAGAGGCGGCAAAGCAGCTTTTTTTGAGTCAGCAGGCGGTCAGCAAGCAGGTCGCCAAACTGGAGCAGGATCTGGAGTGCACGCTTTTGAGCCGCGAGCGCGGTAAACTGGTGCTGACCGATGTGGGAAAAATTTATTATAAGGCGTTCACGGATATGGAGGAGACTCTCACCGCCGCTCGGACAGAAGCCGGGCGCATGACGGCCAATCAGGACAATCTGCTGGCCATCGGCCAGCCTGAGCTTCTGGATCTCCAGCAGGTGGGTCGGTCGCTGCTGCGGGACTTTCAGAGTCAGAATCCCAGTCTCCGCATGGTCTATAAGAGCGCGCCTTCGTGGATGGTGCTGAAGTGGCTGGAGGCCGGAGAAGTGGACGTGGCCTTTACCTTTGCGCCGGAGATCCAGAACCGGGACGAGCTGGATTATGTGGTGGTGGAGCAGCTTCAGGAGATGCTGGTGGTCTCGGCAGACCATCCCAAGGCCACGCCGGACGCCAATTATCTGGATTTCCGGGATGAGCGGGTGTTTTATTCCCCCAGTCCGGAGAATGAAAACAATCAGTTGAAGGTGCGCCTGGAGGCCATGGGTTTCCCGACGGACAAACTGATACCGGTGGACAACATTCTGTCCTCCTGCGCTTCCGTGGAGCAGATGCAGGGCGTCAACTTCCTGCTGGAGCACTGCACCATGTTGAACAGCAAGACCTTCCGGGCCTATCCGGACTGCCATGTGGTTACACTGGTGCTGGCCTACCGCAAGGACAACCGGAAACGCGCTGTGCGTCATCTGGTGGACGAGGCTGCCAAACGGCTCAAGCGTGTCGATATTTAAATCAGCGAATAACGCAGCTCAAACGGGCGGATACAAATGTATCTGCCCGTTTTTTGCTATGTGTCAAAAACAACTTGCTGAATTTGTGAAATATCACAACAAATAAGAACGCAATGTAACGGTTGGTTGTACTCGCGGGCGATTTCGTTGCTTTACAGTTTGGCAGGAATCGGTTACTGTGAAATAGAAAACAAAGGCTTTTGAGAGCTTGTTTCACAGATAAGATTCAGGAGGATGATTATATGCGCGAGATGATCGTGGACGGCGTTCAGCTGCTGGAGGAAACTGCCGAGCTGTGTAAGCTGACGCTGAAGGAGGGAGCCAAGCTGACCGCTCCCGAGGGCAAGTTTGTCCAGCTGACGGTGGACGGTGTTGGCCATGAGCTGAAGGCCGGCACTTATTATGGTGACATCGTGCTCACTGTGGCGGAGAATTATCATATGGATCCCCACGGCCTGATGCTGATGATGGGCCGCAGTGAGGAGTTCCGCACGGCCGCCGTGATCTCCGACAACAAGGTCGTCGAGGCCAAGGGCGTGCCCGCTCTGGTGCAGGGTGGCGTGATCACCGGCGACGAGGCCGTCGGCGTGTCCATCTCCAGCGATGAGGAGAATTTCAACGGCATTCTGGTCACTGGCGACAGCGACTATGTGATCGCCGATGCCCACATTGATCTGGACGGCCACGGCTATAACGACTTTATCGGCTCCGGCGCCGGCATTGCCGCCATTGACAATGTGCATCTGACCATTCAGGACAGTGAGCTCACCGTGAACGGTGTCACCCGCTGCGCCGTGCACGTCGGCGGCGACAGCGTTGTCCATGTGGATAACTGCCGCATCGAGAACAGTAGCCCCGATGACGCCGATTGGATGGGCGACTTCAGCTGGGGCATTGCCGTCACCGGCACCAACCGCCTGGTGCAGCTGTGCGACAACGGCACCGTGTACTACACCAACTGCGACCTCAAGACCAACGGCTGGGGCGTGTTCTCCATTGACGGCTGCGATGACTCCGCCAATATCTTTGTCAAGGACTGCAACGTGGAGCTGTCCGGCCCCCGTGCGGTGGGCTACGGTGCCTTCTGCATCGGCGACCGCAATATCGTCAGCTTCGACCACAGCAACGTCCATGTCGACGGCTATCCTCTGCTGGTGCGCGGCATGATCGGCGCCGCCCGCGCTGAGATCGTCAACGGCTGCGAGGTAACCGGCAACCGCACCGGGGTGTTTTCCATCGGCG
>USIZ01000024.1 GCA_900554855.1 uncultured Eubacteriales bacterium
GTTCAGACGGTTGCTCTTCCGATCTTTCTGGCCGTGCTCGTGGCGCCGGTCAGGAACATCACGTCGTAGCCCTGAAGCCGCTTGTAGCGCGCCATGGCGTCGGCGGCCACGGTGCAGTAGGTGTGGCCAATGTGCAGCTTGTCAGAGGGGTAGTAGATCGGCGTGGTGATATAGAATTTTTTCTTTTCTCCCATGATATGGGTTCCTCCTTGTACGCTCCGCCCGAATGGAAGGCGGAGAGACTGATATCATATATTATAAAACCAAAGCACCCGCTTGGCAAGTTTTTGCACCGTAAAATCCCGAACCCTGTCAGGCGCGTCGACTTTCGTCGAATCGACGGGGCCGCTTTGGTCACTTTTTTGCATTTCTCCACATCATGCACCGGATTATCCACACAGACTTTTGCACCCGGGTGTGCATAAGTCTGTGCAAACTGTGGAAAACACTCTGTTTCAAGGATTATAGGACTTGCAGGACGGCGCATACGGACTTTCATGCGGTGGATGTTCGATGAATGTTCGATGTCAAACGGGTTTTGGAGAGGCCGGATCCTGCGATCGGCGCAGGGGTAAATCGGGGGTTGTGGAGCGAAAGGCCGACCGCTATCATCGAAAAAATCCCCCCTGACTGCCGAAGCGGTCAGGGGGGATGCGATCATCCTGATTACAGCTCGCTCAGATCCAGATATTCCATGGGATCGGAGGTGGCGGCGACGTAGAGTCCTTCAAAATTGCCCAGCCGCAGTTCAAAGTGGCAGTGAACGCCGGTGACGCGGCCGGTGGAGCCCATCTCGGCGATCTTCTCACCCTGCTCCACGGTGTCGCCCACGCTGACGCAGATGGCGGAGTTGTGGGCGTAGTAGGTGTGGGTGCCGTTGTCGTGCTCCACGACCACCAGATTGCCGTAGCCGCCCTTATCCCAGTCGGCGTAGACCACAGTACCGGCCCGGGCGGCGCAGATGTCGGAGCCGGCGGAACCGGCGATGTCAATGCCGGCGTGCTTGCGGCGGGCGCCGTTGATGGTGTCGATGCCGTAGCTGCCGGTGTAATTGCCATGGGCGGGCCAGATATACTCGGAGCGCTCCCTGGTGCCCACATAGGTCACGGTGTCCTGAGCCTCCACGGTGGTGGTGGCGGCGCCGGTCTGCTTGCGCAGCTTCTCCACGCCGTTGACGCTGATCACGTCATAGGTGGTGATCTGCTCCCCGGCATGGCCCTCGACGGTGTAGCTCTCGTCGGTATACAGGCTGTCGTCCTCCACGGTGACGGTCTGGCTGGGGATCTCGGTGACTTCGGTGACGGAGGAGATGGTCTGCACCGCCAGCTTGTCCAGCACGGCGGATTTGGTGGACAGCGGCGTATCGACGGCATCCTTCACGAGGACGGACTCCTCGCGGCGGATCTGCACGGCGCTGAGCACCTTCAGGGTGGAGACGGAGTCGGTGCGGTAGGAGTCCACGGCATCCTCATAGAGCTGGGTCAGGGCGTCCTCATCCTTGGAGGCGGCCACGGCCTGGCCGTTGATGGAGAGCACCCACACGGGGGATGTGCCGACCGGGGCGGCCAGCGCGGTGCCGACGCTCAGAGCCAGGGTGCCGATCACGGCGGCGCTCATCAGTATGAGCGTGCGTCCCTTCACCCGGCGGAAGATGGACTCCATTTTCTGCTGCATCTCGATCGCGCACCTTTCTGTTACAAACCGGCGGTAATTGAATACAAAACGAAAACAACTGTTACAAGTTGTTACAAAGATAGTAACAGAAATGTCCGCGCTTGTCAACCGCTATATGTGGGTTTCTGCCGGATTTGTTCCTCACATCGCCACAAAATAGGGGATGCAGACCGGATTTCATGGGATTTTTGCGGTTACAAAGCGTGGCAATCGGCGATGGGCGGCAGTCTGCTTTTCTCTCACTCCACCCACAAATAAAGCCCCGGCCGCTGAGCAAAACAGCGACCGGGGGTGAAACCGTGATTCAATTAACCCTTGTGATAGGACTTGGCGGCCTTGATGAACTCCCGGAACAGGGGCTGGGCCTTGTTGGGGCGGCTCTTGAACTCGGGGTGGAACTGGGCGCCCACGAACCAGGGGTGGTCGGCAACTTCCACGATCTCCACCAGCCGTTCGTTGGGGCTGACGCCGGCGAGGATCAGGCCGGCGGCCTCCAGCTGCTCGCGGTAGAGGTTGTTGAACTCATAGCGGTGGCGGTGGCGCTCGTAGATGACTTCCTCCTGATAGGCCTCATAGCTGCGGGTATCGGTGCGGGTCAGCTTGCAGGGATACGCACCCAGACGCATGGTGCCGCCCTTGTCGGTGATGTCCTTCTGCTCGGGCATCAAGTCGATGACCGGGTTGGGGCCGTTCTCGACGAACTCACCGGAGTGGGCGTCGGCCAGACCCAGGACGTGGCGGGCGTACTCCACAACGGCCATCTGCATACCGAGGCAGATGCCGAACATGGGCACCTTGTTGACGCGGGCCCAGTAGATGGAGGAGATCATGCCCTCAATGCCGCGGTCGCCGAAACCACCGGGCACGATGACGCCGTCCACGCCGCCGAGCATCTCCTCGGCGTTGTCGTCGGTGACCAGCTCGGAGTCCACCCAGCGGATCTTGACCTTCACGTCGTTTTCGATGCCGCCGTGGGTCAGCGCCTCAACGACGGAGAGGTAGGCGTCGTGCAGAGCGACGTACTTGCCCACCAGCGCGATCTCCACCGTGTCGGAAGCGGCCTTGGCACGCTCCACCATCTGGGCCCATGCGGTCAGGTCGGGCTTGGGGCAGTCCAGACCGAGGCGCTTGACCACCACATCGGCCAGACCCTCCTGCTCCAGCATGAGGGGGACCTCATAGAGGATGGGGGCGGTCAGGTTGGAGATGGCGTTCTCGGGGGGGATGTTGCAGAACATGGAGATCTTGCGGCGGATGTCCTCGGTCAGGGGCTGATCGGCGCGGCAGACGATCACGTCGGGCTGGATGCCGATGCTCAGCAGCTCCTTGCAGGAGTGCTGGGTGGGCTTGCTCTTCAGCTCGCCGGAGCCGGGGATGCTGACCACCAGAGAGACGTGGACGTACATGACGTCCTCCCGGGGCAGCTCGCGGCCCACCTGACGGATGGCCTCCAGGAAGGGCTGGCTTTCGATGTCGCCCACGGTGCCGCCGACCTCGGTGATGCACACGTCCACATTGCTGGTCTTGCCCATGCGGTAAATGCGCTCTTTGATCTCGTTGGTGATGTGGGGGATGACCTGAATGGTGCCGCCGAGGTACTCGCCCTGACGCTCCCGGTTCAGCACGTTCCAGTAGACCTTACCGGAGGTGACGGAGGAGTTGACGGTCAGGTTCTCATCGGTGAAGCGCTCGTAGTGACCCAGATCCAGGTCGGTCTCCGCCCCGTCGTCGGTGACGAACACCTCGCCGTGCTGATAGGGGCTCATGGTGCCCGGGTCCACGTTCAGGTAGGGATCCAGCTTCTGGTTGGTCACCTTCAGGCCGCGCTCCTTCAGCAGACGGCCCAGAGAAGCAGCGGTGATGCCCTTGCCAAGGCCGGAAACCACGCCGCCGGTGACAAAAATGTATTTCACAGACATGGGAAAGCCTCCTTCTGACAAAAATCCAATAGTTAATACTATTTTATCAGTTTGCCCCGCCCGCGTCAATGGATTCCGCGGGGAAAACAACGGGCTTTTCCGATTTGGAAGGACTGCCCGCAGACAATAGAAAATTCAGCCTGCTTTTGGCGGATTTGTCCCGCCCGCGTCCGTCCGGGGCGCACATGGCTCTTCCGCTGCGCCGGGGAGCGCCGTCACCCCAGCAGGATCTTCCTCAGCTGGGGCACATCGGCGGCGATCTCTGCCGCTCCGGCGCGCTCCAGCTCCGGCCGGTCGCCATAGCCGAACAGGACGCCCACGCAGGCGAGGCCCACGGCTTCGGCGCCCAGCACGTCGTGCTCCCGGTCGCCCACCATGACGACCCGTTCCGAGGGGGCGATGTGCAGCGACTCCAGCGCGTACTTCAGGACGTCCGCCTTGGCCACCCGGGCGGAGTCCATGGTGGAACCGGCGACAAAATCGAAGTATTGGCGCAGCGCAAAGTGCTTCAGGATCCGTTCGGCGAACTCCTCCGGCTTGGAGGTGCCCAGCACCAGCGTTTTCCCCGCCGCCTTCAGCTCGGCGAGCAGCGCCGGAATGCCGTCATACACCCGGTTCTCCCAGATGCCCCGGTCCCGGTAATATTCTCGATAGGCCTCCACCGCCGCAAGGCCGCCTGCGCGGTCGAACCCGTAGTACTTCATAAAGGACTCGTAGAGGGGCGGGCCGATGAATTTGTAGAGCGCGCGCCGGTCGGGCACCTCAATGCCGAACTTGCGCAGAGCATAGGCCACCGAATTGGTGATGCCCTCTCCGGGATCGGTCAGGGTGCCGTCCAGATCGAACAGGATCACATCATACATTGTTGTTTTCTCCTTGGCTGTTGATAGCGCCATTGTAGCATGATTTGCGTGCTCTGGCAAAAGAAAGCCGGACCGCAGATGAAAAAATCCCCCGCCCCGGCGTAAAAGGCCGGAACGGGGGCGTTTATTGGGTAAGGAATCACTTGCGCTGGCTGTACAGATTGCCGGGGGTCACGCCGCCGGTATTGTAGCTGAGCAGTTCGGAGACGGTGACCAGCTGATAGCCCTGGTCGATGAGCTCCGGAATGACCCGGTCCATGGCGTTGGCCGTGGACTCATAGAGGTCGTGGCAGAGGACGATGCCGCCGTCCGCAGCCTGAGACATGATGGCGTTATAGGTGCTGTCCGTATCCCGGGTCTTCCAGTCCAGCGTGTCAATGGACCAGTTGACCAGGATATAGCCCAGCTGGCCGGCCACCTGCTTGACCGTGTCGTCACAGGCGCCGCCGGGCGGGCGCACCGCCGCGCAGGTGCCGCCGGCATACTCCTTCACCGCGTCCGCCGTCCGGGTGATCTGGGAGGCGATCTCCTCGGGCTGGAGCACCGTCAGCTTGGCGTGCTCCCAGGTGTGGATGCCGATCTCATTGCCCAGCGCCACCGCCCGCTTGGCGGTGTCCGCATAGCTGCTGACCCGGTTGCCCACCACGAAGAAGGTGGCCCGGACGTCGTACTCCTCCAGCAGGTCGAGGATGTGGGAGGTGTTCTGGCTGGGGCCGTCGTCAAAGGTGAGGGCGATCATGGGCTTGCTGGGGTCGATCGTGCGGGGGGGCTTGGGAATGGCCAGCATCCCCCGCAGCTGAGCATAGGTGAACTCAACGGCCTGCTCCCCGTCCAGATAGAGCCGCAGCCCGGCGGCGGTCAGCAGCCAGTTGTCGAAGAGGTCGGTCCGGGTGGAGTCCAGCCCGGCATCGGCGCACAGCTGGCGGATGGCGGTCTCGCCGCCGTCCTTGAGCAGATCCTTGAACACCAGCAGCTTGCCCGTCTCCCGATCGGCATTGAACGTGGCCGTTTTCGTCGCGGGCAGGGCGCTGTGGGAGTGGTTCATGCTGGCAGTGGCCACAAGGCTGACCACCCGGGCGTTGACGTTGAAGCTGTCGTAGCTGGCGGCCAGAGACACGGCCACCCCGCTGCCGCCCTGCTCGTTCTGGTAGTCCGCGGCGGTCTGCTTCGCCCAGTCGAGGAAGGCGTTGTCCAGCGCGTCGATGTCGCCGTCCGGATAGTTCAGGCGCAGCTTGATGTTGTTCTCATCGCTGTCAAAGTTCGTGCAGGTGCCGTACTCCTGGGTGTGGACGGTAGTGAGCACGGCGGCGTTCGCATCGTCGTCGGCAGTGCCCGCGCCCTCAGCGGAAGCGGAGTCCTGCGCGGCGCCGCCGGAGAGGGCGGGCTTTTTCTCCTCCTCGCCGGAAGAGGACGCGGAGGCGCCGGCAGCGCTGCCGGAGGCGCTTTCGGAGCCGGTGCTTGTCTGGCCGCAGCCGGACAGCGCCGCAATGGAAAAAATCAGGGCCAGTGCCAGGCCCAGACTCAAAAATCGTTTCATATGCTCTCTTTTATCTCCCTTGAATGCAGTGGGTGCATGATATGGCTCAATATAATATAAGGAAGGGCTTCCACAGTGGGCGGCTTTTGCGCGCCTCGCCCTTTTTCGACATTCGTAACAATTCTATTATAGCCCACTCCGGAGTTGGAACGCAAGGCCGGGGGCCGGGGGAATTTATTAAGGTTTTCTTGCCTTCCGAACCGGCGGAAAAACTGCCGCTCCCGCGGCAGTTTTCGACCCGGTTCGACCTCTTTTCCCGCGCTCAGCCCTCCGCCTCCGCAAGGCTGGCCTCCTTCATCTGCTTCCAGCGGCGGGTGAGCAGATGCTCCAGCATTTCAACGTAGGCAGAGCGCTCCGACTCCCGGCGCACGCCGTCGATATTGCTCAGGCTCAGGGCGATCTCCTGCAGCTCATTCTCCAGCTTTTCCAGAAAGTCGACCGAGTCCACCATGCCGTCCGCCACGGCCAGCGGGTGGACAAAGCTGTTGCAGGTGCGCTCCAGAATGTCGGGCAGACGCCGGGCCAGCTCCCGCTTTGTCTCCGCACTCAGGCCGTCGATCTTCTCCCAGCTCAGCGCCAGCGCCCCGTTCGTGGCCTTGCGCAGGTAGACCAGCAGGTCGCCGTAACGGGTGATCCGGTCAATGAGCCGCCGCTCCAGCCGGTGGAACACGCCGTCGCTCAGGGCCATCTGCAACAGGATGGCCTGCAAAATGACGTCGAACTGATAGAGCGTCACGGTGGAGTCGTACCGCTCTCCGGGATCGTCCCGGAAGGCGTCGGACTGGAACGTCTCATCCAGCGAGCGGATGAGCGCCACCGCCCGGTCATAGGCCTGCTCCGCCCGGGTGAAATACTGTCTGCCGGCAAGCATCGGAAAGTCCCTCTTTTCATTGGAAATTCGTAATTACAGTTATCGTATCACATTTTCGGTGGAAAAGGAAGGTGCCCGGGGGATAAACTGAGGGAGTGCGGAAAAGCAGGGCTTCCCGAACGGCTTCCCCCTGAGGCGTGAGCCGAAAACGGAACTCCCTGCTTTTCCACGATCCAAAAAATTCAATAAAACACCGCGTCCAGGATCAGCCCCTCCGGGGGCATGGTGCGTCCGGCGGCGGAACGATCCCGGGCATTCAGAACGGCGGGCATCTCCTCCGGCGTGCGCAGACCAAGTCCGACCTCCACCAGCGTGCCGGTCAGAATGCGCACCATCTGGTTGAGAAAGCCGTTTCCGGTGAAGCGGAGCCGCACTTCCGGCCCGAGCCGCTCGATCTCGATGGCCGTGACCGTGCGGACGGTAGATTTTTTGAACCGGCGCAGGCCGCAGAAGGAGCGGAAATCATGGGTGCCGCACAGATGGTCCGCCGCCCGGCGCATGGCCTCCACGTCCAGCGGCTCGGTCTGCTGGCAGAGAAATTTCCGCTCAAATACGTTGGGGATCGGGCTGTTCCAGATGCGGTAGACATAGCGCTTGGCTCTGGCGTTCAGCCGGGCGTGAAAGCGCTCCGGGGCGGGCTCCACGGCGGTGACCGCAATGTCCCGGGGCAGGTGCGTCCAGCAGTATTCCAGCACCGCGGCGCAGTCCGGCTCCGTGCGCAGCCTGACATTGGCGATCTGGGCCCGGGCGTGGACGCCCGCGTCGGTGCGGCCGGAGCCGTGGACCTCCACCTCGCCGCCGTCCAGCGCCCCCAGCACCCGCTGGAGCTTGCCCTGAACGGTCTGCTCCGTGTTGCCCTGTACCTGCCAGCCGCTGTAACGGCTGCCGTCATATTGAATTGTCAGCTTGTAATTCTGCATTTGTCTCACCTGTCACCAAGCATACCGTAAAACGCGCCGCATTGCAACTAGGGGCTGCGGATGACCCACAGCGGGCGGATGCCCTGGGCCGCCATGGCGCACCAGTACACCCCCAGTCCGGCGGCGATCCCGCCCGCCACGGCCCAGACCGTCCCCAGCCCGGCGTCCCGGCACAGGTGATAGCCCAGATGCACCAGCAGAGCCGCCAGCAGGGCGGCCAGCACCGGCGCGGAGAAGCAGCGGTAGCAGTCCAGATGCATCCCGGCGTACCGCCACACCAGAAGCAGGCAGAGCGCGCACTCCAGCAGGCCGGTGCCCACAAAGGCGGCCGCAAACCCGGCCATGCCGAGCCGGGGGACCAGCACCACCGTGGCCAGCAGTTCCAGCGAGCCGCAGAACAGGCTGACGGCGGCGCTCTGACTCTGCTTCCCCAGGGCGTTCAGGATACAGCCCAGCGCCGCGTGGCAGCACCCGGCCCCCACGCCCACCGCCAGCGGCAGAATATAGCGCCCCGCCCGGGGCTCGGCGAAGAGCAGCGCGCCCAGATCCGGCCCCAGCGCGGCGATCAGGGCGATGAGCGGCAGCACCACATAGCACACCGCCAGCATGGCCTTCTCCCCGGTGCGACGGAACGCGCCCATCTGACCCAGCGACCGCTCCCGGGTCAGCCGGGGCAGCAGCGCCAGCGACAGGGCGTTCACAAAGGCGGTGGGGATCATGAGCAGTGGGAGGGTCATGCCCATCAGGATGCCGAATTCCTCCATGGCCCGCTCCGCGCTCAGCCCATGGCGCGCCAGCAGCTGGGGGATCAGCACCGAGGTCGCCGCGCCCATCAGGCTGCCCGCCAGCGCAGTACAGCCCACCGGCAGGGCGATGGCACATAGACGGCGGCGCAGCTGTCCCGGGGGAACGCGCACTCCGCCGGAGCTGCGGCGGGCGCGATGCAGCCGGGCGGCGGTGAGGACGCCGGAGGAAAAGAGCTCGCTGAGCAGCAGTCCGAGCACGATGAGTGCGGCGGCCTGCTCCGGCCGTTCCGGGTCCAGAACGGCCAGAAGCAGGATAATGCACGCCGAGCGCAGCAACTGCTCCCCCAGCTCCACTCCGGCCGGCAGACGCATGGAGCCGATGCCGTAAAACTGCTGCTTCTGGAGATTTTCCACCCCGGTGAGCAGCATCACCGGCGGCAGGAGCAGCAGTCCCGACCGGGTGCGCACGTCCCCCAGCAGATGGACGGCGATCCATTCGGAGTGAAACACCACCGCCGCCGCCAGCGGGAGCCACAGGGCCGCCATGCCCCGCAGTCCGGCGGAGACGCTCTGCCCCAGTGCGGCAGGATTCCCGCGGGCGTAAAACTCCGCGGACAGTACGGAGACCGCCACCGCAAGGCCGGAGATGCAGACGGACTGGATGACCGCATAGGCGGGCAGGATGAGCTGATAGAGTCCCAGCACCTCCGCCCCCGCCAGCCGCGCCATGGCGATCCGGTAGAGAAACCCGAAAAATTGGCTCGCCACGCCTACGCCGGTGAGCATCAGCGTGGAGCGAAACAGAGAGGGCCGGCCGGCCATTGGCATCACCACCATACAGAGCGTTCACTCCATTTTATTGTAACGGTCTGAATTTATGCGGAAATGTTTTGACATTCTGCGCATTGCAGGGTAGAATAGGGGGAATTTTTTTATTTTTTTAAAAAAGCAGAAGCCGCAGCAAGCGATCCTTCTGCCGTCTGAAAGGAGAAACCAATTTGAATACAGCCAAAAAAGTGAACCGCGCACCCTATGCGGCGGTGGGACTTGTCCAGATGCTGGCGCTGGGTTCCATGTACGCCTGGACCTTTTTCAAGGTCAATCTGGTCAAGGATTTCCCCTCCTGGACGACCGCACAGGTCAACCTGAATTTCACCATCATGATGTGCCTGTTCTGCCTGGGCGGCGTGCTGGCGGGCAAGATCAGCCAGTGGGTGCCCAAGCAGGTGCAGGTGCTGATCTCCGCCGCGCTGCTGGGCGCGGGCTTTCTGGGCGTGTCCTTCCTGCCCACAGGGAACCCGGAGCTGGCGCTCATCCTGCTCTATGTGTGCTACGGCGGCCTGACCGGTCTGGGCACCGGCATTGCCTATAACGCAGTTCAGACCTCTATCCAGCCCTGGTTTCCCGACCGCACCGGCCTGATGAGCGGTCTGCTGCTGATGAGCATGGGCTTCGGCACCCTGATCATGGGCAACGTGGCGGGCGCACTCATGAAGGTCATGAGCGTGTTCAGCACCTTCCGGGTGTTCGCCGTGCTGGATCTGGTCATCTTCGCGGGGCTTTCCGGCTTTATCCACGCCCCCGGCCCGGATGTGGCGCTCCCCGCCGCTCCGGCCTCCAAGCAGACCGCCTCCGCCATGGATATCGGCCCCGGCCAGATGGCCAGACGGGCCACCTTCTGGATCTACTTCTTCTGGAACATCTGCTGCTCCTCCTCCGGCATGATCGTGGTCAACTATGCCTCTGATATCTGCGCTTTTTACGGCCTTGCCGCCGCGGTCGGCCTGTTCGTCTCCGTGTTCAACGGCTTCGGCCGCCTGCTGACCGGCATTGCGGTGGACCATTTCGGCTGGAAGGCCACCATGTTCGGGATCAACGGCGTGCTCATTGCCTCCGGCCTGCTGATGTTCTTCGGCGGTCAGGCCATGGCCACCCCCGTGGTGCTGGTCGGTATGCTGCTCATGGGCATTGTCTACGGCAGCGGCATCACCCTGAATGCC
>USIZ01000025.1 GCA_900554855.1 uncultured Eubacteriales bacterium
CGAGGGCATGGAAAATCAACCACGCTCTGCTATGTGATATGGCCGGTTATCCGCTGACTTGTGCCCCCACCGCCTCTGAATTTATTGAGATTATCGCCTCTTACATACTTCGTTCATCTCAGCCACAGCTACCGCTGCGGCCTCTTGTCATGCTTTAATTATTTCACGTCTTTCCTTTCTCTTTTTCACTTTTTGCTATTGACTTTTTATAGCTGGTCTTTCCGTTTGAATTTCTCTGCTTCTCTGGTCATTTCTGTGTGCAGAAGACCAATATAGCGATCCGTCAGCGCGACCAGATACCGGCGTTCCTCCGGCGTCATCTGCTGGAGCGCCAGACACTCTGCACGGCGGATGGGCTCAATTTTCTCCTGAATGATTTTCTGCCCGGCTTCGGAGGGACGGATGTATTTACTGCGCCCCTTCCCGGGTTCCAGATAGACCAGACCCTTTTGGATCAGGTTGGCTACGGCGGAATTCACCGTCTGCTTGGGCAGGTTCCAGTCGGTACACAGCCGGTGCTGATCCAGCTGCCGGTAGTCCTCGGCGAGCGCATAAAAGATATAGAACATGGTGTCCGTTAGATGCAGGGCCACAGCGATCTCGTGATAAATGCCGTTGGACTCCCGATAAGATTGGTTCATGCGCTCAAGCGCGGCGTAAAATTCGTCCATATGGGTCACCTCAGAATTAAAATCCGAAACCGGACTTATGATCTCGAAGTCGCATTATAGTCCGATTTCGGATTTGTGTCAAGCGCAAAAAATTTAACATGGATTTTACGTCTTTCTGGTTTTGGATTTAAGATGGATTTTATATTCTTTGAGCATAGAGATAACATTCGTTGAAAAAGGGAAAAACAAAGAGATAAGCTCCACCCCATGTTTGCTTTCCCGTTGTTAAAGGAGAAGAAACAAATGGATATTTTTAATGTACTGACGCTGATCGGCGGCCTGTGTCTGTTCCTGTTCGGCATGAACGTTATGGGTGAGTCGTTAGAGAAGCGGGCGGGCAGCGGCCTGAAAACCCTGCTGGGCCGACTGACTACCGGTAAAATGGCCGGATTCCTGACGGGCCTGGGTGTCACGGCAGTGATCCAGTCCTCCTCGGCCACGACCGTTATGGTGGTCGGCTTCGTCAACTCCGGTCTTATGACGCTGAAGCAGGCGATCAACGTGATTATGGGCGCCAATGTGGGTACCACGGTGACCGCATGGCTGCTGAGTCTGACCGGTATTCAGGGCGACAACCTGGTTGTCTGTCTGCTGAAGCCCAGTTCCTTCACTCCGATTTTGGCGCTCATCGGCATTCTGCTCTATATGGGCAGCAAGTCCGGCAAGAAGAAGGACACCGGCATGATCTTGCTGGGCTTTGCCACGCTGATGTTCGGCATGGAGACCATGTCCGGCGCGGTGTCCGGCCTGAGTGAAGTGCCCCAGTTCCGCAACATTCTTATCATGTTTTCCAACCCGGTGCTGGGCGTGCTGGCCGGTGCAGTGCTGACCGGTATCATTCAGTCCTCCTCTGCCTCCGTCGGTATTTTGCAGGCGCTGGCCTCTACGGGTCAGGTGACCTATGGCAGTGCGATCCCCATCATCATGGGTCAGAACATCGGCACCTGCGTCACTGCTCTGCTCTCCTCTGTGGGTACCAATAAGAACGCCCGCCGGGCGGCTGTGGTGCATCTTACATTTAATATCATTGGCACCGTCATCTGGCTGACCGTGTTCTGCATCCTGAATACCGTGTTCAAGTTTGCGTTTGTGGCATTGCCTGCGGATCAGATGGGCATTGCCATCGTGCACAGCGTCTTCAATGTGCTTTGTACCGCGCTGCTGCTGCCCGCCACCGGCCTGCTGGAGAAGTTCTCCCGCATTGTCATTCCGGACGGTAAGACTGAGGAGCACAAGACTGAGCTGGATCAGCGGTTGATGGCCACGCCCTCCATCGCCATTGAGCGCTGCCGCGTCGTCACCGGCGAGATGGCGACCAACGCGGTGGACGCTCTCAAGAGTGCCGTGGAGCAGGTAGAGCATTTTGACCCGGAGTGCGCCGCGCACATCCGGACGCAGGAGGAGGAGACCGACCGCTATGAAGATGATCTGGGAACCTATCTGGTCAAGCTGAGTACCCACGCCATGAGTGATCAGGACAGCACCGAATCGGCCAAGCTGCTCCATGTGATCGGCGATTTTGAGCGTATCTCCGACCATGCGGTCAACATTCTGGAATCGGCGGAGGAGATCCGGGAGAAGAAGATCACCTTTCCCGATGAGGCGGAGCGGGAGCTCCGGCTGTTGATGGGCGCGGTGGACGAGTGCCTTGACCTGACGCTGGCCGCCTTCCTCAAGGATGACATGGACTCCGCCCGGCGGGTGGAGCCGCTGGAGCAGGTCATAGACGTGCTTCACAACCAGCTTCGCTCCCGTCAGGTGCTTCGGCTCCAGCAGGGAGTGTGCACGATCGAGGACGGATTTGTCTGGACGGATCTGCTGACCAGTCTGGAACGGGTCAGCGACCACTGTTCCAATATCGCCGGCTGTGTGCTGGAGATGGCCCATGCCAGCCTCGGCCTGCACGAATTCTTGAGCGACGTGCGCCGGGAGGATCCGGAGTACGGCGTGCACTATGACGAGTACGCCCGGAAATACGCGCTGATGGACTGAGGTGACGGATATGAAACAGGCAGAGCTGTTTGCGGAAAATCATGAACGGCTCAGCGCACGCTTTTTCGAGCGCCGCACACTGCTGAGCCGGGCGGGGGCTATGCTGCTCACTGCCGCCGGGCGAAAGATCGAAGCGCATCGGCTGAACCGGGCTGCGGCGGCGGGCCGGACGCTGTTGGAGCGGGAGGGCCTGCACGACCCGGAGCTGCTCCCACTGGTCAGTGCGTTTCTTCTGCTGGACGGCGATATGGATCGCTTCGTGTTTCGTCTGCGCCGGGGGCTGCGGGCACTAAAACGGGAGTTCTTCCCCTCGACCCAGCTGCTCTGGGGTGGGTGCCTGATGGCTCTGCTGGGACAGGATGGCGCGGACTATGATGCGCTGAGTGCGAAAACAAAGAAAATTTATACCGAAATGGAACACTTGCAGCCCTTCTGCACGACGTATCAGGATATTCCGATCTGTGTGCTCTATGCCCTGCGGGGTGCGGACAGTGCGGATGATCGGCTGGCAGAGTGCGTACAGCGGCTCAAGCCGGTGTTCCGCCTGCGCAACTCCGTGCAGGCCCTGGCGCAGGTGTTGGCGGTCTGGCCGGACAGCGAGGCGCGCTGTGCGCAGGCGCTGGAGCTCTACCGCAGCTTTGTGACCGATGGTCTGCGGCTGGGACGTGGCATTTCGCTGACCGCACTGGGCGTGCTGGCCGGGGCGGACGTTCCGGCACAGCAGCTGGCGGAGCGGACGGCGGAGATCTGCCATGAGCTGGATCATGTCGACGGATTGAATATCTGGGGCATCAGCCGAAAAGAGCGGCTGCTCTGGAGCGCAATGCTGGCCGCTCTGGAACGGCAGGAGGATCAGCCCACTCAGGCCGGGCGAGATGCGCTGACGGCGGGCATACTGGCTGTGGCGGCGGTGCATACGCCGGACGCCCTGCCCGGGGCGGAACAGCCAGGGGAATTTACATTGTAATAGCAGGGGCAAGCATTCAAAACGGGCAGAGACGGTTCTTCTCTGCCTGCTTTTTGTCACAAAAAAATTTTGACTGCCGGGTTCACAAAAAAGGATTGACTTTTTTGAAAAATCAGGTATACTAACATTAACAATAATAATTATCGTTATTGAAACGAAAGGAGTTTTCCCTATGAAGTTCTACATCTGTTCTCATTGCGGCAATATCATCGCCTACGTCAAGGATCAGGGCGTTCCCGTCATGTGCTGCGGCCAGAAGATGGAGGAGTTGGTGCCCAACACCACCGATGCCGCCGTGGAGAAGCATGTTCCCGTGATCTCCGTGGAGGGCAATCAGGTCACTGTCAAGGTCAGCTCCGTGGAGCACCCCATGGCGGATGTGCACTACATCGAGTGGATTGCGCTGGAGACCCGGCAGGGCAATCAGCGCAAGCCCCTGCATCCCGGCGAGAAGCCTGAGGCAGTGTTTGCACTGACCGACGGCGACGAGGTCGTGGCCGCCTATGCCTACTGCAACCTGCATGGACTGTGGAAGGGCACGCTGTAAGCTGAAAATAAAGAGAAAAAAAGGAGCGCGTGTCGAGTTTCTCGACACGCGCTCTCTGCGAAGTGCTTGCGTGCAGACATCGCAGATAGAATTTTTCGACAGGCTGCCGGAAGGGGCGCTCCGATGGAGCGCCCCTTCCGGCGTTGGGATGAGAGATATGGAAAATGAGAGGGAGGATGTTTGCGTTAGAAATCGACCTCGGTATCGTAGTAGCAGCACTTGAGCAGCTTCTCCATCTCCTCCTGCGTGGGAATACGGGGGTTAGATCCGGTGCAGGCGTCGCCGATGGCGTTCTTGGCGATCTCGGGCAGGCGGGCGAGGAACACATCCTCGGGGACAAAGCCCTGCTCGGTGGGATAGCTGTCAGGGCCATAGTGCTGGATGCAGTGGGGGATATTCAGATCATCGTTCATCTTGCGCAGATAGGCGATGAGCAGCTTGACCTTTTCGTCATCATTGGCGCCGCCCAGTCCCATGTAGTCGGCAATGTGGCCGTAACGCTCCTTGGCGGTGGGATCCTTGGCGTTGAAGGCGATGACCTTGGGCAGATACATGGCATTGGCTGCGCCATGAATAATGTGGGCGCCGTAGTCGGCAAAGGCTGCGCCGGTCTTGTGCGCCATGGAGTGGACGATGCCCAGCAGTGCGTTGGAAAATGCCATGCCGGCCAGACACTGGGCGTTGTGCATGCTGTCACGCTTAGCCATGTCACCGTTGTAGGAGTCCACCAGATCGCGCTGGATCATCTTGATGGCCCAGATGGCGAGCGGATCGGTGAAATCGCAGTTGGCGGTGGACACATAAGCTTCAATGGCGTGGGTCATGGCGTCCATGCCGGTGTGGGCGACCAGCTTCTTGGGCATGGTCTCGGCCAGATCGGGATCAACGATGGCCACATCGGGGGTGATCTCAAAGTCGGCGATGGGATACTTGATGCCCTTGGAGTAGTCGGTGATGATGGAGAAGGCGGTGACTTCGGTGGCGGTGCCGGAGGTGGAGGAGATGGCGCAGAAATGAGCCTTCTTTCTCAGCTTGGGAATGCCGAACACCTTGCACATGTCCTCGAAGGTGATGTCGGGATACTCGTATTTGATCCACATGGCCTTGGCTGCGTCGATGGGGGAGCCGCCGCCCATGGCAATGATCCAGTCGGGCTGGAAGGCCTCCATGGCCGCCGCGCCCTTCATGACAGTCTCTACGCTGGGATCGGGCTCGATGCCTTCAAACAGCTGGACTTCCATGCCTGCTTCCTTCAGGTAGCTGACTGCCCGGTCCAGGAAGCCAAACTTCTTCATGGAGCCGCCGCCGACGCAGATGATGGCCTTTTTGCCCTCAAAGGTCTTCAGCGCTTCCAGAGCGCCCTTGCCGTGGTACAGGTCCCGGGGGAGAGTGAATCTTGCCATAATAATTACCTCCTATGTCGTTTCGTCCGCAGGGGGGATGCGGCCGGTTGTTAACGGAGCTTGCTTCCGCTGTGCTGCTATCTTATCGAAAATCAGCGGGGAAATGCTTGTCTTGTTTCACAAAACTGATCGTAGAATCGTGAGGTTGAGACAAAAATTTGAAAGTTGCGCGCCGCACTCTCTTCGATTGTTATTTTATTAACAAAGCGGGCGAAAGTCAACAGCGGAGCTATATGGCTTTTGCAGGGGGTTATATCAGTGCTGATATAACGAAATACCGGCCCCGTACAGATGAAGTACAGGGCCGGTTTCGTTAACGGGCGTAGTCGAGCTCTTTCAAAAACAGTTTGTCGAGAGCGGAGAAGTGGTAGTCCTTTTTGTACACCAGCACATCCCGGCAAGGTTCGGCAAAGTCAGCCACCCGCTTCTGCACCAGGCCGTAGCGTTCCAGCAGCTCGTCCTCCAGCGGGTAGACCATCATGAAGGTTCCCGGGATCTGCCGGAGCATGGCAAGCTGTCCCATGCTGTCGTAGACATGGATCTTCCGGTCGGTGCCTACCTGAGCCTCCTGTTCCGGCACCTGCCGGGCGGGGGTGAGAATGTAGGAGTCACCGTGGGTGATCTCGGTCAGCGGTTTCAGATCGTCGAAGCGGAGTTCTTCCTTTTTTGCCAGCGGATTGTCCCGGCTCATAGCTGCCAGATAGACAAATTCGCAGACGTGGCGGGTGAGCAGGCCCTGCTCCTGAAACAGCGCCTGAAAATAGGGTTCCACCGCGATCTGGTAGCGGAGAATGCCCAGATGGAATCCGCCGGTCAGTACGCTCTGCAAAACGCCGATGGAATTGGTCTCCTTGTAATCCACCAGCATTCGCCGGGTGCTGTCCAGCTGAGCCAGAAAGCGGGTGAAGGCGCCGGAGATATAGCCCGCCCGGGGGGCGCACAGGCTGAAGCGCTGGATGGTGGTGCCGCCCTCGCTGATGCGCTGGATCTGCTCCACCTCGGTCAGAATGGCCCGGGCGTGAAAGAGAAATTCCTCGCCGCTGAAGGTGAGACTGACGCCCTGCGGGGTGCGCTTGAAAATGGTGATGCCGATCTCCTGCTCCAACTCCCGGATGGCCCGGGAGAGGTTGGGCTGGCTGATATAGAGCGCATCTGCGGCCTTGTTGATGGAGTGGAACTCCGCCACGGTGACGGCGTATTTCAGGTGCTGTAAATTCATAATTCTCGCTTATCCTCACGCTTCCGGATCATACCCGGCGCCCGGGATCAGATCCTCGTTGTGGAACAGGGACTGAACAGTGCTCTGGTATTCACTGAGATGGCGGGTTTTGCGGATAATCTTCTGATAGGGGCGGTAGTTGGTGAAGAGCTGGATCATATAGGTCCAGACTCCCTTCATTTTGCACAGCACCGGCCCGTCTCCGAAGAGCATGCTCCGGTAACCTTCAAACAGCTCCGCATGGAACTGCGCCAGCACCGCCTTGTCCGGCGTGCCGCCCATGAGCCATGGGTTGCAGAGAATGCCCCGGCCGATCATGACGGTGTCGAGCTGGGGGTATTTTGTCTGGAATGTCTCCAGATCGGAGCGGGTGAACAGATCGCCATTGTAGACCACCGGCCACGGCGCGTGTTCCAGCGCTAGTTCAAAGGCCTCCATACGGGGCGTGCCCCGGTAGAAATCCTTCTGGATCCGGGGATGGATGATGAGTTCTGTGCAGGGGTACCTCCGATAGAGCTCCAGCAGGCGGGGCCACTCCGCCTCGTCGGTGCGTCCGACCCGAGTCTTGATGGAAATTTTCAGCGGGCAGGCCTCAAAAATCTCGTCCAGAAATCGTTCCAGCTCTTCTGGGTTGGCGAGAAAGCCGGAGCCCTTGCCCTTGGAGACGACTGTGCCCGAGGGGCAGCCAAGATTCAGGTTGACCTCATCATAGCCCAGCTCCGCCAGATCCCGGCAGGTGGTCAGAAAGTAGTCCGCCCGATTGGTCAGGATCTGGGGGATCAGGGCCTGGCCTTCGTTGTGTTCCGGCAGAACGTCATTGCGCTCCCGGGTGTTCAGCCCTTTGTTCATGTTGGGGGCGATAAACGGGGTAAAATACCGCACGGCGGGGGCAAAGTGGCGGTGGTAGGCGGCGCGGTAGATCCATGTTGTGACACCCTCCATGGGCGCTAGTTCAAATTGCACAGTTTAGGCCCTCCTTTTTTGGAAAAATTGTATCATGCGCGGGGGAAGAAAACAAGCCGCTTCCGGTAAATGGTGCTATAATAATGCCTGATTCTCAAAGGAGCTGATTTCATTGCGCTATCTGAAACAATTTACGATCATTCTGTTCGTCTCCTTTCTTGGCGAGACGCTGCACTATCTGATCCCTCTGCCTGTTCCGGCCAGTATTTACGGCCTTCTGCTCATGCTGGCCGCCCTGTGCACCGGCGTCATCAAACTGGCATCGGTCCGGGAGGCGGGCAAATTCCTCATTGATATCATGCCGGTCATGTTTATTCCGGCGGCAGTCGGCCTGTTGGATTCCTGGGGCGTTTTGCAGCCCGTCTGGATCCCGGTGGCGGTCATTACTGTGGTGAGCACGGTCGTGGTCATGGTCGTGTCCGGCCTGGTGGCCCAGGCGGTCATTCGCCATGGCCGGAAGGAGGGCAAGTCAGAATGAAAGAACTGATCACCAATTCTGCCTTTTTCGGCGTGACGATCAGCCTGCTCACCTATATGCTGGGTCTGTGGCTGAAGAAGAAATTTAAATTCGGATTTTTGAATCCGTTGCTCATTGCCATTGTGCTGACGCTCATTGTGGTGGCGGCCTGCCATATGGATTACAATACTTACTATGAGGGCGCGAAATATCTGAGCTATCTGCTCACCCCGGCTACCGTGTGCCTGGCCATTCCGCTCTACGAACAGCTGGCTCAGCTCAAGCGCCACTGGAAGGCCATTGCAGCGGGCATTCTGTCCGGCGTGCTCACCAGTTTGTGCTGTGTGCTGGCGATGGTACTGCTGTTCCGACTGAGCCATGAGACCTATGTGACGCTTTTGCCCAAGAGCATCACCACGGCCATCGGCATGGGCGTCAGTGAGGAGTTGGGCGGTCTGGTCAGCATCACTGCTGCCGTCATTATCGTCACCGGTGTACTGGGCAACGTGCTGGGCGAGCTGGTGTTCAAGGTGTTCCGCATCCATGAGCCGGTGGCTCGCGGCGTGGCGCTGGGCACCTCCGCCCATGCCATTGGTACCAGCAAAGCCATGGAACTGGGCGAGGTGGAGGGCGCTATGAGCAGCCTGTCCATCGCCGTGGCCGGCCTGCTGACCGTGATCGGCGCTTCCGTGTTTGCCGTGTTTCATTAAAAATCAGCCTGATTTTCCGCCGCCGTTTCGATTGGAACGGCGGCGGTTTTCGCTTCATGAAAATCAAATTGTAAAACCATGTTTTCCGTGTTAAAATAACGCTGTGACGTAAAACGGAAGGAGGCGTGGCGTATGGAACAGATCGAGACACTGGGAGCGCGCCTGCGTACGATCATGCAGGAACGCAAATTGAATTATGATGCGCTTGGAAAGCTGCTGGATATGCGGCCCCAGACGCTGAATCGCTATGTGCTTGGTCAGCGCGAACCCAAGGCCAGCGTGGTCATGGAGATGGCCGCCCGGCTGGGTGTGGATGAACGCTGGCTCCAGGGCTATGATGTGCCCGCGGTGCGGCAGGCCCCGGAAGGGGAGAAGATGGTGCCCGTGCTGGGCGTGATCCGGGCGGGAAACCCGGTCATCGCGGCGGAGGATATCGAAGGCTGGGAGAGCGCCGATGTGGACGACCCGTCTCAGTATTTCTACCTTCGGGTCGAGGGAGACAGCATGATCAATGCGGGTATCTGTCCGGATGACAAGGTGCTGATCCATCGCCAGAGTACGGCGGAGAGCGGCCAGATCGTGGCCTGTATCGTGGACGGCGAGGCGGCGACCCTCAAGCGGTTCCGCCGTCAGGGCCAGCTTGTCATTCTTCAGCCGGAAAATTCTGCCTATGAACCCCGCATCGTGCCGGAGCAGGAGTTTGAGCTGGGCACCGCCGTCATTGTCGGCGTGGCTGAAAAGCTGGTGCGCAATCTGAAGCTGTCTTAATTCTTAATTATTATATTATAATGATGGAGGTATATCATGGAAGTGAAGAACCGAGATGAGATCCCCGAGCAGTACCATTGGGACCTTGCCAGCATTTTTGCCACGGACGAGGTCTTCCTGAGCGCACTGGAGGAGGCCAAGGCCTATCCCGGTAAGTGCGCCGCCTATCAGGGTAAAATTTCTCAGTCTGCGCAGGAGCTGCTGGCTTATCTGCGTCTGGATGACGAGATCAATGTCGCCATGGGCCGCATTTTCAACTATGCTCAGCGCAAGTGTGACGAAGATACCCGCGTCTCCAAGTATCAGGACTTTGTCAGTCAGGCCATGTCCGTCTATGTGGCGATTTCCAGCGCCAGCGCATGGTTCACGCCTGAACTGCTCAGCCTGAGCGAGGCGCAGATGGCTGCATTTTATGCCGAGTGCCCGGAGTTGGAGCTGTACCGCCGCAATCTGGATCGGGTGTTCCGCCGCCGTGCACACACCTTGTCTCCGGCGGAGGAGGCGCTGCTGGCCAGCGCCGGTGATATGGCCAGCCAGCCGGACAACATCTACTCCATGTTCGGCGACGCCGACCTGACCTTCCCGGATGCGGTGGATGCCGAGGGCGAAAAGCACCCCTTGACCCATGGCACCTTCGTTCCCCTGCTGTACTCTCAGGATCGGGTGCTGCGCAAGTCCGCATTTGATGCGTTTTACGGCGTCATGCGTCAGTTCCGCAATACCTGTGCCGCCATTCTGAACGCCCAGACCAAGCAGCTCAAGTTCTTTGCCGATGCACGGAAGTATCCCAAGATCGGAA
>USIZ01000026.1 GCA_900554855.1 uncultured Eubacteriales bacterium
CGCCGTGGACAACGACCACATGAATGCCGACCAGATGGAGCAGAACGATGTCGCTCATGACCGCGTGGCGCAGTTCGTCGGAAACCATGGCGTTGCCGCCGTATTTGATGACCACGGTCTTGCCGTGGAATTTCTGAATATAGGGCAGGGCTTCGACCAGGATCTGAGCTCTGTCAATGTGGGAAAAGGCCATTGGGGCGCCTCCTAGTGTAGTCTCAAAGAGTTCCGCTGCCCGCAGGCGGCGGAAGAAATTGAAATTCCGAACCATTCGGGGGCGTGTACCTCGAATGGTTCCCATCTCATCTGAAACCGGCCGACTTTTCGCGTAGCGAATCGAGACCGGTTTCAGATGCAGCCTGCTCGTTCAAATGGCGCTGCCATTTGAACGAAACCGTCAGGTTCTGTAGTCACCGTTGATTTTAACGTAATCGTAAGTCAGATCACAGCCCCAGCAGGTGGCCTCGCCGTCGCCCTCGTTCAGAGAGACAAGGATCTCCACCTCGGGCTGGGTCAGCACCTGTTTAGCGATGTCCTCGTCAAAGTCCAGCGCCTCGCCGGCCTTGCACACCGGGATCTCCCCGGCGGCGGAGCGGAAGCTGCAATTGACGTGTTCGGGACGGAAGGGGGCCTTGGAGTAGCCCATGGCGCAGAGCACGCGGCCCCAGTTGGCGTCGGCGCCGAACATGGCGGCCTTCACCAGGGAGGAGCCCACCACGCTCTTGGCCAGACGCTCCGCCACGTCCTCGCCCCGGGCGCCGGTGACGGTGCAGCTGACCAGGCGGCTGGCGCCCTCGCCGTCGGCGGCGATCTGGCGGCTCAGGTTGGTGCACAGCGTCTCAAGGGCGGCATAGAAGGCAGAGTAGCCCGCGTCCTTCCACTCGATGAGGGCGTTTTCGGCCATACCGTTGGCCAGCACCACGCACATATCATTGGTGGAGGTGTCACCGTCGATGGTGACCCGGTTGAAGGTGTGCTTGACCACGCTGCGCAGGGCATCCTCTAGCATCTCATGGGTGATGGCGCAGTCGGTGGTGATGAAGCACAGCATGGTGCCCATATTGGGGTGGATCATGCCGGAGCCCTTGGCGATGGCGCCCAGCGTGACGGTCTTGCCGCCGATCTCCACCTGCACGGCCAGCTCCTTCTTGCGGGTATCGGTGGTCATAATGGCGGTGGCGGCGGCGTCGGAAGCGGCATCACTGCTGCCCAGACCGTCCACCAGTGCGGGCAGCGCAGCCTCAATGGCCTCCACGTTCAGCGTCTGACCGATGACGCCGGTGGAAGCAACCACAAAGTCGTTCTTGTTCAGGCCGGTGACCTCGGCGGCGGAGGCGCAGGTGCGCTCGGCATACTCATGGCTGTACGGGGCGCAGGCGTTGGCATTGCCGGAGTTGGCAATGACGGCCCGGGCGGTGCCATCCTCCAGATGGCCCATGGTGACGTAGAGCGGGGCGGCCTTGACGCGGTTGAGCGTATAGGTGGCTGCGGCGGTGCACTCCTTCTCGGAGAAGATCAGGGCCAGATCGTTTTTCGCAGGGTCGCTGCCGGCCTTGACACCGGCGTGGACGCCGTTGGCGCGGAAGCCCTGCGGGGCGGTCACGCCGCCTTTGATTTCCTTCATAGCAATGCTCCTTTTTATAAATTCAACCCGGCGGTCTCTTCAAAGCCGAGCATCAGATTCATGTTCTGCACGGCGGCGCCGGAAGCACCCTTGCCCAGATTGTCAAAGAGGGCGGTGACGGTGCAGCGCTCCGCATTGCCGTTCACGATCAGGGTGAGGGTATCCAGCCCCGCGTTGGTGTTGGCGGCGACCATGCTCTCGTCCCAGCCCAGCGGATGGACCGTCACCAGCTGAGCGCCCTTGTAGTGCTCGGCCAGTGCCTCCTGTACGGACTCGGCGGCCTTGGGCAGCGCGATGGTGGTGGCCATGCCCTTGTAATAGTCGTCCACAATGGGGCTGAAGGCCGGGGCGGTAGTCAGACCGCAGACCTGCTGCATTTCGGGCAGGTGCTTGTGGCTCTGGTTCAGACCGTAGATCCGGGGAGAGGCAAAGGCGGCGGGCTTTTCCGCGCCTTCGTACTGGGCAATCATCTTTTTGCCGCCGCCGGAGTAGCCGGTCAGCGAGAAACAGGTCAGAAATTCGTCCGGTGCGATCAGCCCGGCCTGCACCAGCGGATAAACCGAGGAGATGAAGCCGGTGGCATGACAGCCGGGGTTGGCCACGCGGCGGGAGCGGCAGATGGCGGCGCGGTGGGCGGCGGACAGCTCAGAGAAGCCGTAGTCCCAGTCCGGGGCCACCCGATGGGCGGTGGAGGCGTCGATCACCTTCACGTCCGGGTTTTCAATGAGCGCGACGGCCTCTTTTGCCGCCGCGTCGGGCAGGCAGAGAAACACCAGGTCGGCGCCGTTCAGAAACTTGCGGCGCTCCTCCGTGTCGTGCCGCTTGTCCGGGTCGATGCGCAGCAGTTCAATATCCTGCCGCGCACCCAGCCGTTCGTAGATCTGAAGGCCGGTGGTGCCCTCCTGACCGTCAATATAGATTTTAGGATTCATATGGATCACCTGATTTTGTGGTGTAGTATGGCGACTGATGAAGGGGCAGGTCTAGGGCAGATTTCCCTTTGACGCCACCTCATCCGGTTCGCTCCGCTCACCACCTTCCCCTCAAGGGGAAGGCTTTGATAGCTTCGGCAAACCCGGAAATTTAATCTTCAAAAAGGGCGTCCCACTCGTTGAACATCTGGCTCATACGGGGGTCGAACGCGGTGAACTGGAGGCGAATGGGCTTGTCTCCGGCGGGGACGATCACCTCGTCAAAAAACTCGGTGAGCACATCCTCGCTCTGGAAGGGGAAGTTCAGCGTACGGCCGTCCCGGAGCAGAACGGAAAGGGTGCTGCCCTTGCGGGAGATCTCGTCGGCCTCGGCAATGGCGACGCGCTCATTTTTCTGATAGACGATCCGCATTACTGCTCCTCCCGGCGCTGGGCGACAAAGTCCTTGATGTAGCTGATCTGACGCTCCACGTCGCCGTGGCTGGGGCCGCCGAATACCTTGCGCTCGGACACGCAGTGCTTCAGCTCCAGCGCGTCGTAAATGTCGGCGTCGAACAGGTTGGAGATGGCCCGGAAGTCCCGCAGGGTCAGGGTGTCCAGCGTCTCGCCGGACTGGATGCACATATTGACCAGACGACCCACGATCATATAGGCCTCCCGGAAGGGCATGCCCTTCTTGGTCAGGTAGTCGGCGCAGTCGGTGGCGTTGATGAAGCCGCCGGCGGCCGCCTTGGCCATGTTTTTGGGCCGGACGGTCAGCGATCTCAGCATGGCGCCGAACACGGGAATGCACATCTCGATGGTGTCGATGGCGTCGAACACCGGCTCCTTGTCCTCCTGCATATCCTTGTTGTAGGCCAGAGGCAGGCCCTTCATGACGGTGAGCAGGCTCACCAGATCGCCGTAGACCCGGCCGGTCTTGCCGCGCACCAGCTCGGCCACGTCGGGATTCTTCTTCTGGGGCATGATGGAGGAGCCGGTGGAATAGGCGTCATCCAGATCAACGAACTTGAACTCCCAGCTGCACCACAGGATGATCTCCTCGGAGAAGCGGCTCAGGTGCATCATGCACAGGGAACAGGCACTCAGAAACTCAATGGCGTAGTCGCGGTCAGACACGGAGTCCAGGCTGTTCTCAGTGGGCTTTTTGAAGCCCAGCAGCTCGGCGGTGCGCTGACGATTGACGGGGTAGGAGGAGGTGGCCAGCGCGCCGGCGCCCAGCGGGCACTCGTCCATGCGCTCCATGCAGTCCTCGAAGCGGGTGATATCCCGGCGGATCATGTTGGCATAGGCCATCATGTAGTGGGCAAAGGTGGTGGGCTGTGCCCGCTGCAGGTGGGTGTAGCCGGGCATGACCACATCCAGATTCTCGCTGGCCTTGTTCACCAGCACGTCCTCCAGATCCAGCAGCATATCGATGATCTTCGGGATCTCCTGTTTGACGAAGAGACGGAAGTCCACGGCCACCTGATCGTTGCGGCTGCGGCCGGTGTGCAGGCGCTTGCCCGCTGCGCCGATGCGCTCGGTCAGGATGGTTTCAATGTTCATGTGGATGTCCTCGTTGTCGAGGGAGAACTCCACCTTGCCATCCTCAATGTCGGTCAGAATGGCTTTCAGTCCGGCGACAATGGCGTCGGCATCCTCTTTTGCGATGATGCCCTGCTCCCCCAGCATGGTGGCGTGGGCGATGGAGCCGGTGATGTCCTGCTTGTAAAGCCGGGAGTCAAAGGTGATGGAGGCGTTGAAGTCGTTGACCAACGTGTCGGTCTCTTTCTGGAAGCGTCCAGCCCAAAGTTTCATATAGGAATCTCCTTTGCGTTTGAGATAATGTGAAGATTGCCACGCCGGGAAATATTCCATTTTCCAGCGTGGCAACCATTGGTGTCTCACAGAGCTTTGCACTGTCAGCAGTGCGTGTCTCACAGAGTTCCGCACTCCGCAGAGTGCGAAATAAAATGAGATTTGGAAAACAGACGGAATTCATTTCCGGCTGTTTTCACTGCTCGTGATTTCATGGGCGACTATTTGCAGAGCAAATCGAGCCCATGAAATCACGCATCCCCTCGCAGGAAGGGCGAAGCCCTTCCGAGAATTTATTACTTCAGCTTACCCTGCTCCCGCAGCGCCTGCACGGTGGTGGGCAGACCCCACAGATTGATGAAGCCCTCGGCGTCCTTCTGGTCGTAATCGGACTCATCGAAGGTGGCCAGCTCCTCGGAGTACAGGGTATAGGGAGAGGTGGTGCCGGCGGGGATGATGTTGCCCTTGTAGAGCTTCAGCTTCACCGTGCCGGTGACATACTCCTGGGTCTTCTCAACAAAGGCGGACAGCGCCTCGCGCAGGGGGGTGAACCACTTGCCGTTGTAGATGAGATCGGCGAAGTCCACGCTCAGCTTCTGCTTTTCGTGCAAGGTGTCCTTGTCTACGCACAGCATCTCCAGCTGCTCATGGGCAAAGTAGAGGATGGTGCCGCCGGGAGTCTCGTAGACGCCGCGATCCTTCATGCCGACCAGACGGTTTTCCACGATGTCGATGATGCCGATGCCGTTCTCGCCGCCCAGCTTGTTCAGCTTGCGGATGATGTCGCTGGCCTTCATCTTCTCGCCGTCGATGGCCACGGGGCGGCCCTTCTCAAAGTCCAGGGTCACATAGGTGGGCACATCGGGGGCGTCAATGGGGGAGACGCCCATCTCGAGGAAGCCGGGCTCCTCATACTTGGGCTCGTTGGAGGGGTCCTCCAGATCCAGACCCTCGTGGCTCAGATGCCACAGGTTCTTGTCCTTGGAGTAGTTGGTCTCGCGGCTGATCTTCAGCGGGACGTTGTGGGCCTCGGCGTAGTCGATCTCCTCGTCGCGGGACACGATGTCCCACTCACGCCAGGGGGCGATGATCTTCAGCTCGGGAGCGAAGCGCTTGATGGCCAGCTCGAAACGCACCTGGTCGTTGCCCTTGCCGGTGCAGCCGTGGCAGATGGCGTCGGCGCCCTCGGCCTTGGCGATCTCCACCAGCTTCTTGGCGATAATGGGGCGGGCGAAGGCGGTGCCCAGCAGGTAGGTCTCATACTTGGCGTCGGCCATGACGGAGGGGATGATGACGTCGTCCACCATCTCGTCGGTCAGGTCGGCCACGATCAGCTTGCTGGCGCCGGTCTTGAGGGCCTTCTCCTCCAGACCGTCCAGCTCGGTGCCCTGACCCACATCGCCGGAGACGGCGATGATCTCGGGATCACCGTAGTTTTCCTTCAGCCAGGGAATGATGATGGAGGTGTCCAGACCGCCGGAATAGGCGAGGACCACTTTCTTGATCTGCTTATCAGCCATGATGTTTTCCTCCTATGTGAGCGCCGCTGCGCGGCGTCTTGAATCATTGTAGCGTTATCTTAGCACAGCCGAAGAAATGTTACAATAGTCAAGTTGCATAAATATACAGCTACAGCGGCATTGATTTGCATACAGATGAATATTTATAGAATATACAGCGAATATATTCGCAAATTATGAATAAAAGCAGAGACGGCCGAAACCGCTCTGCTTTTAAACAAATCCCGAAGAATTACTCCTGAACAGGAGCGCCGACGGGGCAGGTGCCGGCGCAGGCGCCGCACTCGATGCAGGCGCTCTCGTCGATCTGATACTGGGTATCGCCGGCGGAGATGGCGCCCACGGGACATGCGCTCTCGCACGCACCGCACATGATGCAGGAATCGGTAATCTTGTAAGCCATAGTTTGCACCTCCATGTTTGATCTGGCCCGGAAACCGGGCAAATTCCTCAAACTGCATTATAACACGGGACGGCAAAAAAGCAAGGGGTTTCGCGGGATAAATGCAAGGGAAATGGGTAGTCTAGACTAATAAGGAGGGAAGCCATGAAACGGAAAAAACGTGTGGAGGAGCGGCCGAAATTTCCCGGCCGGCGGGAGGAGTTCGCCGGGGAGCTTACCCCGCAGATCTGGCCGGGCCCCGTCACCCGCGCCCATCCGGGGCGGTTCGCGTCCCGGGAGGCACGGAAGGCAGACGACGTTCCAGGCAACGATGACAACGGCATCTGGACCCGGGATGGGGTGTAAGAAAATCCGCGCACCGAAAGTCGGGTTTCGGCGCGCGGGTTTTACATTGGATCAGGATTGCTGATATTATTTCCCTGCAATAATGTCGGCGATGAGCTCCCGCTCATCCATGTGGTGTTTGACCCCGTGGATCTCCTGATAGTCCTCATGACCCTTGCCGGCGAGGATGATGACGTCGCCCTCCTGGCCGTGCTCCATGCAGTAGCGGATGGCATCCTTGCGGTCGGGGATCGTGACATAGGCGCCGTCGGCCTTGTGGACGCCGGTCAGAATATCGTTGATGATATCCATGGGCTCCTCGTTGCGGGGGTTGTCGCTGGTGACCACGGTCAGGTCGGCCAGCCGGGAGGAGACCTCACCCATCTCGTAGCGGCGGGACTTGGCCCGGTTGCCGCCGCAGCCGAACAGGCAGATGATGCGTTTGGGGCCGTACTTGCGGATGTTGACCAGCAGGGCCTCAAGACTCATGGCGTTGTGGGCGTAGTCGATCATCAGGGTGTACTTGCCCGGGGTGGGCACGATCTCCAGACGGCCTTTGACCTGAATGGAATCCAGCGCGGCCAGAATGTCCTCCTGCGCCACGCCCAGATGGCGGCACAGGGCAATGGCGGCCAGAGAGTTGTAAACGGTGAAGTCGCCGGGAATGTCCACCCGGACGTGGTAATGCTCCAGACCGTTCAGCTCGTACTCCACGCCCAGATAGCCCGGCCGCTGGACGCGGTGGATGTCCGCGGCGTAGAGATCGGCGTTGTCGTGCAGACCGAAGGTCTCAAGTGCGCAGGTGTGGCCTGCCATGACCTCGGTGAGGTAGTCGGCGTCGGCGTTGGCCAGACCCTGCTTGCAGCGCCGGAACAGCAGACCCTTGCAGCGGATATAGTCGGCCATGTCCGGGTGCTCGGCGGGGCCGATGTGATCCTCCTCCAGATTGGTGAAGATGCCGTAGTCGAAGGTAAAGCCGCCCACGCGCTCCAGCTTCAGCGCCTGAGAGGACACCTCCATGACCACATACTTGAGCCCCGCGTCCACCATGCGGCGGAAATACTCCTGCACCAGATAGGACTCCGGAGTGGTGTTGACGGCGTGGATGTGCTCTTCGCCGATGATGATCTCAATGGTGCCGATCAGGCCGGCCTTCAGCCCGGCGTGCTCCATCATCTGGCGCATCATATAGGTAGTGGTGGTCTTGCCCTTGGTGCCGGTGACGCCGATGGTGGTCAGCTTCTCGGCGGGGTGGCCGAACCAGGCGGCGCTCAGTTCTGCCAGAGCCAGACGGCTGTTGGACACCTTCAGCACGGTGACGTCGGCGGGCACCTTCACATCATGCTCAACGACCACAACGGAAGCCCCCTTGGCGGTCACGTCGGGCAGATAGCTGTGGCCGTCGCTGACGGCGCCCACTACGCAGACAAAGATGCAGCCCGGCTCCACCTTGCGGGAGTCATATACCAATGCGGAAATATCCTGCTCCAGAGTGCCCTGCATCAGCGTGTAGTCCAGGCGCTCCACCAGATCCATCAGTCTTTTCATCCGTTGATCTCTCCTTCAAATACAGTCGTGGCCGGACCGGTCATATAGATGCAGCCGTCCTCGCCCAGCTCCACGGCCAGATCGCCGCCCCGTAGGTGAACCATGACCTGAGCGCCGGTGCGGCCGTTCAGGTAGCAGGCTGCGACGCTGGCGCAGGCGCCGGTGCCGCAGGCCAGCGTCTCACCGCTGCCCCGCTCCCAGACCCGCATATTGATCTCGTGGTCGTTGAGCACCTGCACGAATTCCGTGTTCACCCGGTCGGGGAAGTAGGGGGCGTGCTCAAAGGCGGGGCCGATCTGCTCCAGCGGCAGAGCGGCCACATCGTCCACCCACACCACCGCGTGAGGATTGCCCATACTCAGGCAGGTCATGGTCCAGGGCTTCCCGGCCACCGTCACGGTCTGGCCGATGACGCCCTCGCCCAGACCGGGCACGTCCCGGCCCAGACCGACCACGGGCACCGCCTCGGCGCGGAAGTCCGGCATACCCATGTTGACCTTGACGAGGGAGACCTTGCCGTCCTCCACCGTCAGCTCTAGCGTCTTGATGCCCGCCTTTGTCTCGATGTTCAGGGTGGTCTTGTCGGTCAGCCCCTTGTCGTAGACAAATTTCGCCACACAGCGGATGCCGTTGCCGCACATGGAGCCCTCGCTCCCGTCGGCGTTGTACATGGCCATGCGGAAGTCCGCCTTGTCTGAGGGGCAGATCAGGATCAGTCCGTCGCCGCCCACGCCGAAGTGGCGGTCGCTGACGGCAATGGCCGCCGCGCTGGGGTCGGCGAGCATATGTTCGGTGCAGTCCACATAGACATAGTCGTTGCCGCACCCGTGCATTTTCGTGAATTTCATTGGGTCAAAGTCCCCTTTACAGTCATATCAAATTTTATTATACAGATTTGAAATGCAAAGTATATCCTAACAAATGCCGAAAACCATGCGAAAAGTGCTTTCTGATAACTTCCCTCCGAGAGGAGGAGCCGTTGAAAATGCGCCACTTGCCACTTTGAATTCTGTCTATTATAATGAATCATATCGCAAGAAGGACAGAACGGAGGGCAGACAATGGCCAAAAAGAAAAACCGTAACACAAAGGGCAAGATCGTCTCCGCTGCGTGGGATCTGTTTTACCGGCAGGGGTACGAGAACACTACGGTGGAGGAGATCATCGAGGAATCCGGCACCTCCCGGGGCTCTTTTTATCACTACTTTGACGGCAAGGACGCGCTGCTCTCCTCGCTGAGCTACCTGTTTGACGACAAGTACGAGGAGCTGTTGGAGACGCTGGACACCGACCAGAATGCCTTTGATATTCTAATGTATCTGAATCGGGAACTGTTCGGCATGATCGAGCGCACGGTTTCCGTGGAGCTGCTGGCCCAGATGTACGCCGCTCAGCTGACCACTAAGGGTGAAAAGCACCTGCTGGATCGGGACCGGCTCTATTACCGCCTGCTGCGCCAGATCGCCCGGCAGGGGCAGGACCGGAGCGAACTGCGGCAGGACATCCCCACCGGTGAGATCGTCAAGACCTATGCCCTGTGTGAGAGGGCGCTGCTGTACGACTGGTGTATCTGCGGTGGAGAGTATTCTCTGCGGGAGTATTCCGCGAAAATGATGCCTATTTTCCTCACCCACCTGCGTGCGTCGGTTGTTGACAAAAAACTTTCAGATGATATTTGATGTAGTGTACAGCTTGTAATGATTGGAATATAAAGAAAAACTCCGCACATTTGATAAAAATGTACGGAGTTTGTTCTGTATTGCGTTCTATAAAATATCCTGCTATATTGGTCAATATTCCCGAGAGAAAGAGCGTGAATGTATGAGTTCCTCTACCATCTGTATTCTGATCGCCATCGTGGCCTATCTGGGCATGATGCTGTATCTGGGCTTCCGCTATTCCAAGGCGAGCAAGTCCTCCGACGAGTTTTATCTGGGCGGCCGACAGCTTGGCCCCTATGTGACCGCCATGAGCGCCGAGGCCAGCGATATGTCCTCCTGGCTGCTGCTGGGGATTCCCGGTCTGGCCTATGCCTCCGGTATCTGCGATGCGGCGTGGACGGCCATCGGTCTGGCCATCGGCACCTATCTCAACTGGCTGCTGGTCGCCAAGCGCCTGCGCCATTACACTGAGGTGTGCGGGGACAGCGTCACCGTGCCCGACTTCTTCGAGAACCGCTTCCGGGACAAGAGCCACCTGCTGATGGGCATTTCCTCCGTTGCTATCGTGGTGTTCTTTGTGCCCTACACCGCCTCCGGCTTCGCCGCCTGCGGCAAGCTGTTCTCCAGCCTGTTTGGTGT
>USIZ01000027.1 GCA_900554855.1 uncultured Eubacteriales bacterium
ACAAGGCTGAGCCCGACTACGGCCGCTGCGTCACCCTGTGCACCAAGGGCGCTCTGCATGAGATGGTCGCTCCCGCTCTGCTGGCCATCATCGTCCCCATCGTCACCGGTCTGATCCTCGGCACTGAGGGTGTCGTGGGCCTGCTGGGCGGCGTGTCCGTCTGCGGCTTCGCCATGGCTGTGTTCATGTCCAACGCCGGCGGCGCCTGGGACAACGCCAAGAAGTACATCGAAGCCGGCCATCACGGCGGCAAGGGTTCCGACTGCCACAAGGCCGCCGTTGTGGGCGACACCGTGGGCGACCCCTTCAAGGATACTTCCGGTCCTTCCCTGAACATCCTGATCAAGCTGTGCTCCACTGTCTCCATCGTGTTCTGCGGTGTGATCGTGGCCTTCAACCTGATCGGCGCCATCATCGGCTGATCTACAGCAAATGATTTGAAAGAACCGCTGCTTTTGCAGCGGTTCTTTTTTTGTAAATTTGAAGATGTGCAGGTTTTCTCTTTACAGCGCCGGGGAAAATCAGTATAATATATATTTGAAAAATTATGTGATTGAGAAAGGACATCGTTATGGCCATCCTTCAATTTGATGAATACAAGAGCAAGCTGCTGGCGCTGAAGCCCACGCTGGCCGATCTGGCCGAGGCGCTGGGTCTGGAGAGCGCCCATCAGGAGCTGGATCTGCTTCAGGCGGAGAGCGCGGCAGACGGCTTCTGGAACGACATGGACCACGCCCAGAAGATCACCACCCGCATCAAGAATCTACAGGATAAGATCGACGACCACAAAAAGCGCGAGGCCGGTCTGGAGGATCTGCTCACCCTGTGCGAGATGGGGCAGGAGATGGAGGACGAGTCCCTGGTGCCCGAGGTGGAAGAGGGCTATGAGCATCTGGTGCAGGATCTGGAGAAGGCCCGCCTTGCCACCCTATTCACCGGCGAGTACGACCACCTGAACTGCATGCTCACCATCCATGCCGGTGCCGGCGGTACCGAGGCGCAGGACTGGGCCAGTATGCTCTTCCGCATGTACACCCGCTGGGCGGAGCGCCAGGGCTTCAAGTGGGAGACGCTGGACTATGAGGACGGCGACGAGGCCGGCATCAAGTCCGCCACCATCATGGTCACCGGCGAGAACGCCTACGGCTACCTGCGGGGGGAGAACGGCGTCCACCGTCTGGTGCGCATCTCTCCCTTCGACTCCAATGCCCGCCGCCAGACTTCCTTTGCCGCCGTTGAGGTCATGCCCGACCTGCCCGACGACGTGGAGGTGGAGATCCGCCCCGAGGACGTGGAAATGCAGGTGTTCCGTTCCTCCGGCGCCGGTGGTCAGCACATCAACAAGACTTCCTCCGCCGTCCGCCTGATCCACAAGCCCACCGGCATCGTCGTGTCCAGCCAGCAGCAGCGCTCCCAGTTCCAGAACAAGGACACCTGCTACCGCATGCTGCGCGATAAGCTGGTTCAGCTGCAGATGCAGGCCCATGCGGAGAAGATCTCCGACCTGAAGGGCGTGCAGATGAAGATCGAATGGGGCAGCCAGATCCGCTCCTATGTGTTTATGCCCTATCAGCTGGTGAAGGACAACCGCACCGGCTATGAGACCAGCAACATCAACGCAGTTATGGATGGCGATCTGGACGGCTTCGTCACCGCCTACCTGACCTGCGCCGCCACAAACACATGGGTAACAAAATAAGATTGTATCATAAGGCTCTGCCGCAACAGCGGCAGAGCCTTGTTTGTTGCAAGACTTTCAAGTCTGGGAGGTTTCACCGAATTCCACCGCCCGCAAGCGGTGGAACAAATTTGAATTAGTCGTTTCCGGGGGCGTGTACCTCGGAAATGACACTTCTCATGCGCGGCTGTGCGACTTTTGTGAAGCAATCGAGTGCAGCCGCGCATGAAGCCTTCTATCGGAAAAGGCGGGGGGCCTTTTTCGATAAGCGGAGCTTGTTCACAAATTGTTCTTTTCCCTTTCAATCTGTTTTAAGGTTATCCGGATACAATGGCCATGCTGAGAGGAAGAGAGATCGGAAACGATCCTCCGATCAGCCTGAACGAGTAATACCATCCCGATCAAAGGAGTGTTTTTTATGTTCCCAGATGATGAGCGCAAGAGCTTTGAGGGCACTCAGACCCCCGAAAATCAGACGGCTCAGAGTGCCGTCGGCGGCGGTGAGTGGCACGGCAGCCCCTATGGCGCCGGTGCTTCCAACTCCCACAGCGAGCCCTTTACGGTAAATCCCAACACAGGCGCGGACGAAAGCTCCGCCCCCTATGGTTCCGCCCCCTACAGCAGCGCGGGCAGTGCCCCCTTCGGCGGCCCCAATGCGGCAAACTTCGGCGGCAATGGCAATCCGCCCTATGGCGGCGCACCCCATCAGCCCACCCCGCCCAACGGCCCCAAGCCCAAGAAACCCAGGAAGGGCTGGACGCCCTCCAAGCTGATCGCCCTGTGCCTGGCCTGCGCCATCGTGGGCGGCGGCGTCAGCGGCGGCGCAGTGGCTCTGGCGAGCCGCAGCCAGAAGGCCTCCACGGCCAGCGGCACCTCCACGGTGCTGGAGAGCGACCGCACGGCCACGACCAATGTCCAGACCCAGAAGGTGCAGGCCGGTGACGCCATGAGCGTGGCCGACATCTACAACACCTATTCCAACAGCGTGGTGTGCATTCAGGTTTCCACCTCCAGCGGCACCGGCGCGGGCACCGGCTTCGTCATCACCGAGGACGGCTATATCGTGACCTGCTACCACGTCATTGACGGCGCGACCGACATCGCCGTCACCTTCCCCGACTCCACCAGCTATGCCGCCACTCTGGTGGGCGGCGACGCGGATAACGATGTGGCCGTGCTGAAGATCGATGCCTCCGGCCTGACCCCCGTGGTGCTGGGCGACAGCGCTCAGCTCGAGGTGGGCGACACCGTCACCGCCATCGGCAACGCTCTGGGCACGCTGGCCAACACCACCACCACCGGCGTGGTGTCCGCCCTTGACCGCGCCATCACCATGAGCGACGGCAGCGTCATCAACGTTTTGCAGACCGACTGCACCATCAACTCCGGCAACTCCGGCGGCCCGCTGTTCAACCAGTACGGCGAGGTCATCGGTATCGTCAACGCCAAGTATTCCTCCAGCGGTTACAGCTCCGGCACTGCCACCATCGAGGGCATCGGCTTCGCCATCCCCTATGCGGATGTGTCCGGCAAGATCGCCGATCTGATGCAGTACGGCTACATTACCGGCAAGCCCTCTCTGGGCATCACCGTTTCCACCGTCTCCGCGCTGGATGCGCAGCGCTATAACATGGTGGTGGGCGCTTACGTCAACTCCGTGAATTCCGGCTCCTGCGCTGAGACCGCCGGTTTGAAGCAGGGGGATATCATCACCGCCGTGAACGGTGAGGAGATCACCAACTATGAGGAATTGGTCAACGCCAAGAACAAGATGTCCGCCGGCGACCAGATGACGCTGGATGTGTGGCGCGACGGCGAGACGACCACCCTGACCGTCACGCTGGACGAGGCCAAGCCGGACACCTCCGGCAGTACGGATAACAGCCAGTCTGGCTCCTCCGGCCAGTCCGATTCCAATAATCAGTACGGTTCCAACGGCCAGTCCGGCGGAAACGGTATGTCGCCCTATGATTTCTTCGACTACTTCTTCGGCGGCAATGGCAACTCCAACGGCGGCCAGGGCAGCTGGTAATTCAACACACGATCTACTTTCTTCATTTTCATTTCCTTCTCTCTGTGAGCAGCGGACGGCCTGAACAGACCGTCCGCTGCTCCGCGTTTTGCAGAAAACGGGGCGGTCAATTGGGAAAAAATAAAGACAGACTGCCGCCAATGTCATTCTGAGGGAGCGTCAGCGCCCGAAGAATCTTACAGCACACCTTCTACAAGCAGAATGCTTCTTGTCGGAGAACGGTGCTGTAAGATCCTTCGCTTCGCTCAGAATGACAGGGTGGGGAGTGTTCAGGATGACAGCAGAGCAAAGAATTTCAGGCATGAATGTAGGGCGGGTGCTTGCCCCCGCCGTGGACGGCCGCAATTATCGCAATAGGACAGCTTGCAGGCAAGATGCAAGCGTGATCGGTACTCACTTGCACACATCGGCATACCTTTTACGATACCCTTTACAAATCTGCCAGCATGGCACGGCGGGGGCAAGCACCCGCCCTACACCATATATGGAAAGCTTCTATTCCCTTCGCTCCCCCCCCATTTGCTGCTATCAAATGATTCCATTTTATGCAATGCCGATGATCGGGAACTTCACGCGCTTCAAGTTGCGCCGACGGTGCAATTATGTTATACTTGATTCATCTATGAAATAATAAAAGGAGATTTTCGCCCATGAGCGACCTGAGTTTTATCACCGATCCTTCCAAGTGGAAGGATATTACCCCGGATATGTACGACGAGATCAACGCCCAGATCGAGCAGACCTTTGAGGAGGGCTGCCACGGCAACTGCGAGTCCTGCTCCTCCGACTGCGACCACCGGGAGAGCGCCCAGCTGCCCAAGTTTGCCAAGCGGATGTACGCCGTCAACGGCGGCAAGGGTGGCGCGGGCAAGAGCAGCGTCACGGTTCTGCTGGCCGGTGAGCTGGCCCGCCGGGGCCTGAAAGTGGGTGTGCTGGACTGCGACATCTACACCGCCGTCATTCCCCATATGCTGCACATCTCCGGCCCGGTGCATCGCGGCGAGGGCGGAAATCCCCTGCCCGTCAAGACCGAGAGCGGCATTGAGGTCATGAGTGTCGATCTGATCCTGGACAAGCCCATGGATCCCGTTCTGTGGCCCGGCGTGGACGCCTTCAACATCCTGAACTATCTCTACACCTCCACCCAGTGGGGTGAGCTGGATGTCATGCTGCTGGATATGCCCTCCGGCTGCGGCGATATCCCGCTGGATCTCTACACCACCTTCCCGGTGGACGGCACCATTGCCGTCACCAATCCCGGTGCTCTGTCTGTGGAGGCGGTGCAGCGGTGCATCAATCTGTGCATGATGCTCATGAGCCCCACCGTGGCCTATGTGGAAAACAAGAGCTTTGCCGACTCCTGTGTCAGCAGCGGCGCCTATGAGCTGCCCCATGGCTGTGTCACCGTGTCTGTGCCCTTCTCCGGCGAGATCGCCGTGGCGGGCGAAGAGGGCACGCTGGAGGGGCTGAACTGTGCGGAGCTTAACCCTGTGGCTGACCTCATTGCCACCGCAGTGAAGGTCTCTTCCGACAAGGCGGCCAAGGCGAAAAAGTGATTCGTCAAATCACCCGTGATCCCCAGTGGAACGCGGGTGATTTCTTTACATTTAATACTTTTATTTTTGCAGGGGCTATGGTAAAATCTAACCTGTATTGATATGAACGTGAGCGCCCGGTTTGAGCGCCGGAAAGGACGTTGCAATGAACATTCTGAAGAAGATCTTCGGCACCAGCTCTACTAAAGAGGTCAAGCGGCTGATGCCGATCGTGAATAAGATCGAAAGCCTGTCGGAGGAGTATAAGGCTCTGCCTGACGCTGAGCTGCAGGCCAAGACCCCCTGGTTCAAGGAGCGGCTGGCCAACGGTGAGACGCTGGACGACATCCTGCCCGAGGCCTTTGCAGCCCTGCGTGAGGCCGCCGACCGCGTGCTGGGTCTGCGCCCCTATCAGGTGCAGCTCATCGGCGGCATCGTGCTCCATCAGGGCCGTATCGCCGAGATGAAGACCGGCGAGGGCAAGACGCTGGTGGCCACCCTGCCCGCCTATCTGAACGCGCTGGCCGGCGAGGGCGTGCACATCGTCACCGTCAACGATTATCTGGCCAAGCGCGACTCCGAGTGGATGGGCAAGGTCTACCGCTTCATGGGTCTGAGCGTCGGCCTGATCGTTCACGGCCTGACCAAGGCTGAGCGCAAGGCCGCCTATGAGGCCGACATCACCTACGGCACCAACAACGAAATGGGCTTCGACTACCTGCGCGACAACATGGCTATTTACGACCGGGATCTGGTCCAGCGCGGCCAGAGCTTCGCCATCGTGGACGAGGTGGACTCCATCCTGATCGATGAGGCCCGCACCCCCCTGATCATCTCCGGCAAGGGCGAGGAATCCACTGCCCTCTATCAGCAGGTGGACCAGTTTGTGGCCGGGCTGAAGTGCCAGCGCATCGCCGAGACCGACGACAAGACGCTGGAGGACGAGGAATCCGATGCCGACTACATTGTGGAGGAGAAGGGCAAGCACGTCACCCTGACCCCCAAGGGTGTGGCCAAGGCGGAAGCCTATTTCCACATTGACAACCTCTCCGACGCGGAGAACACCACCCTGAACCACCACATCAATCAGGCCATCCGCGCCCGGGGCATCATGAAGCGGGACGTGGACTATGTGGTCAAGGACGGTCAGGTCATCATCGTGGACGAGTTTACCGGCCGCCTGATGTTCGGCCGCCGCTATAACGAGGGCCTGCATCAGGCCATCGAGGCCAAGGAGGGCGTCACCGTCGCCAACGAGTCCAAAACGCTGGCTACCATCACCTTCCAGAATTATTTCCGCCTTTACAACAAGCTCTCCGGTATGACCGGCACCGCCATGACGGAGGAGGACGAGTTCAACTCCATCTACGGCCTGGACATCGTGGAGATCCCCACCAACAAGCCCGTGGCCCGCATGGACGATCCCGACCGGGTGTATAAGACCGAGAAGGCCAAGTACGACGCCATCATCGAGCGCATCGAGGAGTGCCACGCCAAGGGGCAGCCCGTGCTGGTGGGCACCATCTCCATCGAGAAGTCTGAGCTTCTGAGCAAGATGCTCAAGAGCAAGGGGATCCCCCACAATGTGCTGAACGCCAAGCAGCACGACAAGGAGGCAGAGATCATCGCTCAGGCCGGTAAGCTGGGCGCCGTCACCGTGGCCACCAACATGGCAGGCCGCGGCACCGACATCATGCTGGGCGGCAACGCCGAGTATCTGGCCAAGGCCGAGCTGCGCAAGGCCGGCTACTCCGACGAGGTCATCGCCGAGGCCACCGGCTACGCCGACACCGACAACGAGGAGATCCTCGCCGCCCGGAAGCTGTTTGCCGAGTCCGAGGCCAGGCACAAGGTGGTCATCGAGGAGGAGGCAGAGAAGGTGCGCGCTGCCGGAGGCCTGTTCATTCTGGGCACCGAGCGCCACGAGTCCCGCCGCATCGACAACCAGCTGCGCGGCCGTGCCGGCCGTCAGGGCGACCCCGGCGAGACCTGTTTCTACCTCTCCCTGGAGGACGACATTCTCCGCCTGTTCGGCGGTGAGCGCATTCAGGGCCTCATGGACAAGATGGGTGTCTCCGACGACACCCCCATCGATGCCAAGATGCTCTCCGGCGCCATTGAGAACGCCCAGAAGCGGGTGGAGTCCCGCAACTTCCAGGCCCGTAAGGACGTTCTGGACTATGACGACGTCATGAACACCCAGCGCGAGGTCATCTATGAGCAGCGCCGCAAGGTGCTGGCCGGTGACAACCTGAAGGACTCCATCGCCGGTATGATCCGCACCATCATCTCCAATGCCGTGAACGGCGCCATGGGTGAGCAGAAGCACATGACGGCCGAGCATTGGAAGGATGCCACCGCCGAGTTCCGCGGCGTGTTCCTGCTGCCCGATGAGCTGAGCTATACCGACGAGGAGCTGGAGAAGCTCAGCGCCAACGAGCTGATCGCCAAGCTGGAGGAGCGGGCCTTTGATATCTACAACCAGAAGGAGACCATTCTGGGCGAGCCCCTGATGCGCGAGCTGGAGCGTGTGGTCATGCTCCGGGTCGTGGACGAATACTGGATGGAGCATATCGACGCCATGGAGGATCTGAAGCAGGGCATCCGCCTGCGCGCCTACGGTCAGGAAGATCCCGTGGTGGCCTACAAGCGCGAGGGCTACGATATGTTTGAGACAATGATCGCCGCCATTCAGGACGAGACCGTCCGCCGTATCTATATCACCCGGGTTAAGGAGCGCGTGGAGCGCAAGGCCGTGGCCAAGGTCACCGGCGAGTCCGGCTCCGGCACGTCTGACGGCACCGTGAAGAAGCAGCCGGTGCGCAAGAAGATCAAGATCGGCCGCAACGATCCCTGCCCCTGCGGCAGCGGCCTGAAGTGGAAGAAGTGCACCTGCGCCGCCTACCACAGCGACGACACCACCACGCAGGACTGAAATGTCATTTGAACGCATGACACGCTCCGGCGTGACCTTCTACCGTGCGGAGGGGCTGGGGACAGTCCACGGCTTCTCCACCCGGCTTGGGGGCGTCAGCGCCCCGCCCTTTGATACGCTGAACCTGGGGCTCAGTCAGGGGGATGACCCTGCCTGCGTCCGGGAAAATTTCCGGCGCTTCTGCGCCGCCGTCGGTGCGGACGTCGACCGCATGGTCGTCACCCATCAGGTGCATCAGGACGATGTCCGCATTGCGACCTCCGCCGATGCGGGCAAGGGGCTGGATCGGGAGCGGGACTACGACGTGGACGGGCTCATCACCAATGAACGCGGCCTGCCCCTTGTCATCCACTCCGCCGACTGCATCCCGGTGCTGCTGCACGATCCGGTGAAGCAGGTCATCGGCGCCTGCCACGCCGGATGGCGGGGCACGGCGCTGGGCATTGCCGCCAAGACCGCCCGGAGAATGGCCGAGGTCTACGGCACCGATCCCGCCGACCTGCACTGCGCCATCGGCCCAGGCATCTCCCGCTGCTGCTTTGAGACCCGCGCCGACGTGCCGGAGACCGTGCGCGCTGCGCTGGGCGATGCGGCGGCAGACTTCATCGACGATCACGGCGACGGCAGCTTCCATGTGGATCTCAAGGGGATCAACCGCTGGTGGCTCCGGTCGGTCGGCGTGCCACCGGAGCAGATCGAGGTCTGCCAGGCCTGCACGGCCTGTGATTTAAATACCTTCTTCAGCCACCGCCGCATGGGCACTGCCCGGGGCGCAATGGCTGCCATCATTGAACTTACCTGAACTGCGCAATTTCCGGCCCGGGAGGCCGAGGAGGTAGAGAAAAAATGAACTTTGTGTTTCGTTGCTTTGCAGAAAAGCGCCCCGGCTTCGATGTGGAGGCCAACAAGGTCTTTCAGGAGCTGCATGAACAGCTGGGGATCCACGGCCTGAAGGGCGTGCGCATCTTCAACCGCTATGACGTGGACGGCGTGGACTATCCCGTCTATCTGAAGAGCCGCACCACCGTGTTCTCCGAACCCATGTGCGACGCCTTCTATGATGAACAGATGCCCCAGATCACCGGGGAGCACTCCGTTCTGGCAGTGGAGTCCCTGCCCGGCCAGTTTGACCAGCGGGCGGACTCCTGCGCCCAGTGCATCCAGCTCCAGTCCGGCGTGGACCGCCCCCTCATCGCCTACGCCAAGGTCTACCTCCTGGGCGCGAGCGGCCCATCGTCCGCTGTGCCGCCATCTATGTGCTGCTGGGCGAGCTGACTGACGCGGATATGGACAAGATCCGCCATTACCTCATCAACCCGGTGGAGACCCGCGAGGCCTCCATGGACAAGCCGGAAACGCTGGTTCAGAGCTACGATATCCCCACCAGCGTCATCACGCTGGAGGGCTTCCGGGACAAGGACGAGGAGGGGCTCGCCGCTATGATCGGCGACTATGGCCTTGCCATGGATCTCAACGACCTGAAGTTCCTCCAGACTTACTTCAAGGACGAGGAGAAGCGCGACCCCACCATCACCGAGCTGCGTCTGGTGGATACCTATTGGTCCGACCACTGCCGTCACACCACCTTCGGCACCCACATCGACAGCGTGGACATTCAGGACCCCGATGTGCGCAAGGCCTACGAGGCCTATCTGGCCGACCGTGTGGAGGTCTACGGCGAGGAGAAGGCCGCCAAGCGGCCCCAGACCCTGATGGACGTGGGCACGCTGGCGGCAAAGGTGCTGAAAAAGCGCGGCGAACTGCCCAACCTGGATGAGAGCGAGGAGATCAACGCTTGCTCGATCCACATTCCCGTGGATGTAGACGGCGAGGAGCAGGACTGGCTGCTCATGTTCAAGAACGAGACCCACAACCATCCCACCGAGATCGAGCCCTTCGGCGGCGCGGCCACCTGCATCGGCGGCGCCATCCGCGACCCGCTCTCCGGCCGGGCCTATGTCTATCAGGCCATGCGCGTCACCGGCTGCGGCGACCCCCGTACCCCCATGGACGAGACGCTGGCGGGCAAGCTGCCCCAGCGCAAACTGGCCACCACCGCCGCCGCAGGCTATTCCTCCTACGGCAACCAGATCGGCCTTGCCACCGGCATGGTCAGCGAGTTCTACCACCCCGGCTATGTGGCCAAGCATCTGGAGCTGGGCGCCGTTGTGGGTGCCGCGCCCGCCCACAACGTGGTGCGGGAGGTGCCCGCACCCGACGATGTGGTCATCCTGCTGGGCGGCCGCACCGGCCGCGACGGCA
>USIZ01000028.1 GCA_900554855.1 uncultured Eubacteriales bacterium
GGTGGGGCTTGGCGCCCACGCCGATCTTGAGCCGGGGGAACTGGTCGGAGTGGAGCTGGCCGATGATGCTGCGCAGACCGTTGTGGCCTCCGGCGGTGCCGTTTCGGCGCAGGCGGATCTTGCCCACGGGCAGGGACACGTCGTCGCTGACCACCAGCACACGCTCCGGGGGCAGCTTGTAGAACATACAGGCCTCCCGCACCGCCTCGCCGGACAGGTTCATATAGGTGGTGGGCTTCATGAGCAGCACCCGGCAGCCGCCGTATTCCACCACGTTGGTCAGCGCCTTGAACTTCAGCCGCTGGATGGGCTTGTTCAGCTTCTCGCCCAGTGCGTCAGCCGTCATAAAGCCCACGTTGTGGCGGGTGTTCTCGTACTTGTCCCCCGGGTTGCCCAGAAAGACCACGATCCAGTCCAGAGAGGAGCTTTTTTTGTTGGTTCCAAAGAGTGATATGACCATAGGATACCTCAAATCAGAAAAATCGGGGAACGCCCAAAAGGGGGTACTGCATCGCAGTACCCCTCTTTGGTTGGTATTGGTTGGAATTTCTGCGCCGCTCCACAGGCTTCCCCTCGGGGGGAGAAAACTGTCTGCGAAGCAGACAAAAGGGCCGGAAGGCTTTGGGCGCGGCAGAAAATTGCTTTTACTGGAACAGCGGGGAGACGGAGGTCTCGTTGAAGATGCGGCTGATGGCCTCGGCGAACACGTCGGCCACATTGACATACTTGATCTTGCTGCACTTCAGGGCATCCTCGCTGGCGGGGATGGTGTTCAGGAAGAACAGCTCCTTGATGCAGCTGTCCTCAATGCGCTGGATGGCGGGGCCAGACAGCACGCCGTGGGAGGCGGCAGCGACCACGTCGCGGGCGCCGCCGATGGTCACCAGAGCCTCAGCGGCATGGCACAGGGATCCGCCGGTGTCCACCATATCGTCCAGAAGGATGACGTGCTTGTCGCGCACGTCGCCGATGATGTTCATGACCTCGGAGGAGTTGGCCTTCTGACGGCGCTTGTCCACGATGGCCATGGGCATGTCCATCTTCTGCGCGAAGGCGCGGACGCGGGCCACGCTGCCCACATCGGGGGAGACGATGATGGTCTCGTCATGCACATCGGCAAACTTCTCATGGAAGTAATCCACAAACAGCGGGGCGCCCAGCAGATTGTCCACGGGAATGTCGAAGAAGCCCTGGATCTGGTTGGCGTGCAGGTCCATGGTCAGCACGCGATCGGCGCCGGCGCGGGTGATCAGGTTGGCCACCAGCTTGGCGGAGATGGGATCGCGGGGCTTGGTCTTGCGGTCCTGACGGGCATAGCCAAAGTAGGGGATCACGGCGGTGATGCGGCCGGCGGAGGCGCGCTTCAGGGCGTCGATCATGATGAGCAGATCCATCAGATTGTCATTGACGGGCATGCAGGTGGACTGGATCACGAACACATCGCTGCCGCGGACGGTCTCGTAGATGGAGACGGAGCTCTCACCGTCAGAGAAGGTCTTGGTCTCGCTGCTGCCCAGAGGCAGACCCAGCTTGGCGCAGATGGCCTTGGCCAGTTCGGGATTGGAGTTGCCGCTGAAGATCTTGATGTCCTTACCATGAGCGATCATAAGATATTCATCCTTCTTTCTCTAAGTTGGTTATATAAAAAGGGGTACTTTTTAGCGTCGGGTTTTTAGCGCGGTGCAGAGGATCGAAGGCTTCCCCTGGGGGCAAGTACGGATCCGCCCTGTGTCCTTCTGAAGGAGCGACAGCAACCGAAGAATCTTACAGCACCGACTTCTACAAAGGGAATGTTTCCTGTCGGAGACGGGTGTTTTCAGATCCTTCGCTTCGCTCAGGATGACAGACAGGAAGCCTCAGAGCTTCACTTCTGCTCTCTGTGCTTCTTTGCCCAGCCCTCCTTGTGTACCTGACGGGCGCGGGCGACGGCCAGCGCGTCGGCGGGGACGGTGGAGGTGATGGTGCTGCCGGCGGCGGTAAATGCGCCGGATTCCACGGTGACGGGAGCGACCAGATTGGTGTTGCAGCCGATAAAGACGTTGTCGCCCACGGTGGTGCGGTACTTGTGGTTGCCGTCGTAGTTGCAGGTGATGGAGCCGCAGCCGAAGTTGCAGTGACTGCCCACGTCGCTGTCGCCCACATAGATGAGGTGGGGCAGCTTGGTGCCCTCGCCGATGACGGCGTTCTTGACCTCGACGAAGTCGCCCACCTTGGCGTTGTCCGCCACCCGGGTGCCGGGCCGGACATAGGCAAAGGGGCCGATGTTGACGTTGGCGCCGAACACCGCCTCGTTGAGCTGACTGGAGTTGGCCACGCAGCCGTCGCCCAGCGTGCAGTCGCGGATCATGGTGTTGGGGCCGATCTCGCAGTTTGCGCCGATATGGGTGTCGCCCCGCAGGATGACGTTGGGCAGGAGCACCGTGCCCGCGCCCACGGTGACGGTGGGATCAATATAGGTGGTGCCGGGATCCAGCAGACGGACGCCGTCCTCCACCAGCCGGGCATTCAGATCGGTGCGGGCCAGCTCCTGGGCCTGCATCAGGTCGAAGGCGTCCCGGAGCGGCAGAGCCATCGGCAGACCGTCTTCGTCCTCGGCGGCAAGGGGCTTGATCTGACCGAGCATCTTCACACCGCCGTTTTTGGCCAGCTTCGCCGCGTGCAGGCGGCCGATGCCGGTGTCGGCAGAGGGGTCGGTGGGGATGGGATCGTCGTTGCACAGCATCTCCGCAGCCTCGGAGCAGATCCAGACCGGAGCGTTGACGGCGATGACCTCGCCCTCCTCCTTGGCGGCGAAGGCGCGGACCGCTTCGTCCGCGTCGGCCGCATCCAGCAGGCAGAGCTGGCTCCCCTCGGGGAAGCACGCGGCGGCCTGCTCGGCCAGATCGGAACGGGTGAGAATCAAAAACCGCTCGACACCGGCGTTCTGAAGTGCACGCACCAACCAGACGGCGGCGGGGGCGAACAGCAGAGGCTGCAGCATGAGCGGAGCAGAATCGTGGCTTTGGGGACAGCGGTCAATGGTAATAACAGCACTGGATGAAACCATAGGGATCACGCCTTTCCAAGAAATAACCATTCTGTGATTATTATATCAAATTGATTGTCAAATTGCATTAAATCTGGGCAAAAATTTTTTCTTTGGAGGACTTGACGAACCGGGCGGGACTTTTGGAAAGGTTTTTCACCAAATAGCCCAGCTTTTCCCCGGAAAAAATGGGGGATGACAGAGTTTCGGTCATCCTGTATAATATAAATAAGTATTGAGGCGGGCGGCAAGCCCGCCGGTCTCAGCAGAAAGGCAGGTAAGGCTTGAATCCGAAGCTGATCGAAAAACTGAAGGAATCACTGGCCGCAGTGGTGCCGATCACGCTGATCGTCATGGGGATCAGCGTACTGCTGGTGCCGCTGGAATTGGGTACGGTGGTCATGTTCTTTGTAGGGGCGCTGATGCTCATCGTGGGGATGGGGTTCTTCCAGCTGGGCGCGGAGATCTCCATGACCCCCATGGGAAAAGGCATCGGCAGTGAAATGGCGGGAAGCCGCCGCCTGCCGGTCATTCTGGGCGTCGGCTTCCTGATGGGCGCGATCATCACGATGGCGGAGCCCGATTTGCAGGTGCTGGCCAATCAGGTGCCCGCCATTCCGAACCGGGTGCTTGTGCTCACCGTGGCGGTGGGCGTGGGTATCTTTCTGGCGCTGGCGATCCTGCGCATTCTGCTGAAGATCCGCCTGTCCGTGCTGCTGATGTGCCTCTATCTGGGGCTGATCGTGCTCTCGTTTTTTGTTCCGGCGGATTTTCTGGCGGTGGCCTTCGACTCCGGCGGCGTGACCACCGGCCCGATCACCGTTCCGTTCATCATGGCCATGGGCGTCGGTCTGGCCAGCGTCCGCGGCGACAAGAGCGCCGGGGACGACAGCTTCGGCCTCGTGGCGTTGAGCAGCGTGGGGCCGGTGCTGGCGGTGCTGGTGCTGGGCTGCTTCTATGATCCGGGTCAGGCCAGCTATTCCCTCTCCGATGTGGCCGAGGTGGCCACGACCCGGGATGTGGCCCGGGTGTTTGCGCTGGAGGTGCCCGGCTACGCGGCGGAGGTGCTCACCTCCTTTCTGCCCATCGCCGGGGTATTCGTCGTGTTCCAGCTCATCAGCCGCCGCTACCGTGCGCGGCAGATCCGCCAGATCCTGGTGGGCTTCCTCTATACCTATGTGGGGCTGGTGCTCTTCCTGTGCGGCGTCAACGTGGGCTTTTCCCCGGTGGGCGCAGCGCTGGGGCAGGCGCTGGCGGCGTCGGCGTGGCGCTGGCTGCTTGTTCCGCTGGGCATGCTGATCGGCTACTTTATCGTCAAGGCGGAGCCCGCCATTCAGGTGCTGAACCATCAGGTGCAGGATGTGACCAACGGCTCCATTTCCGCCGGGGCGATGAATCTGTGTCTGTCCGTCGGCGTAGCGGTCAGCGTGGGGCTGGCCATGCTGCGGGTGCTCACCGGAGTGCCCGTCCAGTGGATTCTGATCCCGGGCTACCTCATTGCGCTGGTGCTCTCGCGGCTGGTGCCGCCGCTGTTCGTGGGCATTGCCTTTGACTCCGGCGGCGTGGCCAGCGGCCCGATGACCACCACCTTCCTGCTGCCGCTGAGTCTGGGCGCCTGCGAGGCGCTGGGCGGAAACGCCATGACGGACGCCTTCGGCGTGGTGGCGCTGGTGGCGCTGACGCCGCTGATCGCGATCCAGATCATGGGTCTGGTCTATCAGTACAAGCAGAACCGGCTGCTGGCCGGTCTTGCCGGGGAGGAGATCCTCGTTCTGGAGGAGGATCTGGATGCGGATGAGATCATTGAACTGGAGGATGAGCTATGATCAATGAAAAAAAGCACGCGGAACTGCGTATGCTGATCCTCATTGCGCCGCCAAAGCTGGCCCGGCGGGCGGCGGAGCTGTTTGACCGGGGGCAGGTGCCCTTTCAGTACCAGTTCCACGGTCAGGGCACCGTGTCCGGCGAACTGCTGGAGACCCTGGGACTGGGCAGCATCGAGAAGAGCATTCTGATGGTGTGTCTGCCCCGGTGCATGGCGGCGCAGCTGCTGAAAAAGCTGCGCCGGGAGCTGCGGCTGGGGGACGCCAATACCGGCGTGGCCTTCACCGTCCCGATGACCGGCGGCAGCGGACGGTTCATCCGCCTGCTGGAGGCGCTGGAGCCGGAACACAGAGCGCAGGATAGAGAGAGGAGCGAAGCGGCCATGACAGAGAGCGGCTATACAACGGTTCTGACCATTGTGGATCGGGGGTTCAGCGAGGACGTGATGCACGCGGCCCGGAGCGCCGGAGCCACCGGCGGCACGGTGTTCAACACCCGGCGGCTGGTCAATGAGGAGACAATGAAGTTCTGGGGCATGGCCGTCCAGCAGGAGCGGGAGATCGTGGCCATTCTGACGGACGCAGAGCACAAAATGGCCATTATGAAGGCCATCTCCGATCACTGCGGCATCCGCACCGAGGCCCGGGGCGTGGTGCTCTCCCTGCCCGTGGATCAGGTTATCGGGCTGGAATGACAGCGTAAACCGCGGATGAGGAGCAGGACGGGTCTAGGACGGCGTTTCCTGCGGCAGGCCGCATCCGGCCTGTGTCATTCCGAGGCAGCGACCGAAGAATCTTACAGCACCAACTTCTGCAAAGAAACTGCCTCTTGTCGGAGGCGGGTGTTTTAAGATCCTTCGCTTCGCTCAGGATGACAGACTGAACGGGTGCGGAGACTGAGTAACGAAAGGAACAGACAGTGATGGTTTTTCAGGAAGAACAGCTCTCCGGGGAGGAAAAATTCAGCGGCCATGTGGTGGCGCTGCGGGTGGATCAGGCCCGCATCGGAGACGGCTCCGTTCGGGAGCGGGAGGTCGTGGAGCACCCCGGCGGCGTGTCGGTGGCGGTGCTGACCGACGAGGACGAGGTGCTGATGGTGCGCCAGTTCCGCTATGCCCAGCAGGAGGTGCTGCTGGAGCTTCCGGCGGGCAAGCTGGAGCGGGGGGAGGATCCCTTCAACGCCATGCGCCGGGAGCAGCGGGAGGAGACGGGCACCGTCTCGGAGCACTATGTGTCGCTGGGCGTGTGTTACCCCACCCCGGCCTATGACACGGAGAAGATCTACCTCTGGGCGGGCCGGGTGTCCGGCTGGGGCGAGCAGGAGCTGGACGACGGCGAGCTGCTGGAGGTGGAGCGCGTCCCCCTCGCCGAGGCGGAGCAGATGGTGCTGCGCAACGAGATCGCCGACGCCAAGACGCAGATCGGCATTCTGAAGGCCGCCGCCCTGGTGCGCACCGGAGCGCTGTGACAGCCGCGGCAGGCGGAACCGTAGAGGCAGAATACAAAAGCCGGGACAGGAAATTTTACGTTTCCTGTCCCGGCTTATTTTATTTTTTATTTTGTATTCTCCCGCTTCCAGTTGAGGTAGAGCAGCCCGGTGCGGCCGCACCAGCAGACGAGGGCGATGAGCCCCCAGACCCAGATCGGGAAGAGCAGGCCCATCCGGCCCGCAACGATGCAGCAGATCAGGCTGGCGATCAGGCCGATGAGCAGGTTGCTCTTATTCTGCGCCCAGAAACGCTGAAAGGTTGGTTTGTTCTGATCCATAGCCGCCTCCGATCAGTAGCGCCGCTGAAGTCCGACCACCTTGCCGAGGATGCGGGCAAAGGTGCCGTCGATGGGCTGATAGTCATCGTTCTCCGGCAGCAGCCAGACATGGCCGTTTTTGCGGGAGTAGCGCTTGCAGGTGGCCTCGTCCCCGATGAGGGCGATGACGATCTCGCCGTTGACGGCGGTCTCCTGACGGCGGACGATGACCAGGTCTCCGGGCAGGATGCCCGCCTTCAGCATACTCTCACCGCGGATGCGCAGGGCGAAGCAGTCCTCGCCGTTGGTGTCGAAGGGGACATACTCCTCTACACACTCCTGGGCCAGAATGGGGGCGCCGGCAGCCACGTCGCCCAGCAGGGGCACCCGGTTCTCCGGCAGCTGGGGCGGCAGCTCCACCCGATGGACGGCGGTGATGGCCCGGGTCTTGCCCGCGCCGCGGGTGATGACGCCGGCCTCCTCCAGACTCTTTAAATGAAAGTGGACGGTGGACGGGCTCTTGAGGCCCACCGCGTCGGCGATCTCCCGGACGGAGGGGGGATAGCCGTTCTGCTCCGTAAAGGAGAGGATAAATTCATAAATGCGGGTCTGTTTCGGTGAGAGCTGGTTCATGAAACACCCTCCTGACGCTAAAATTTTGTCTTTTCTGTATCATAACATACATTGTCACAAAAAGCAAACATTTGTTCTAATAAATTTATGGGTTTTTATGGGTTGACATTTCACTCAGACTGAGTAAAATAATAAGCACGCTAATGATTAGCTAGCTTATTTTCAGCCTGCTAACTAATTTGAAAAGAAAGCGAGGTAACGTTGTCTTATGCGGCCAAAGAATGCCACTGAGGAACTGATGCTGTTCCACGATGTTCACAGGGCCCATCAGAACGCGATCCTTACGGCGCTGGCTGAGCGGGGCGTGCAGGATGTGGGGCAGCCCAAGGCACTGTTTGTGCTGTCCACCCTCCAGAACGGCTGCGCGACCCAGCGGGAGCTGGCCGATATGATCCACGTCTCCGCCGCCACCATGGCCAACAGCCTGAAGCGGCTGGAGCGCAACGGCTATATTCAGCGCCAGTCCGATGAGAAGGACAGCCGCTGCAACCGGATCGTCATTACGCAAAAGGGATTGGAGGCAGTGGAGCGCTGTCAGGACGCGTTTGACTATGTGGACACCCGGCTCTATGCCGGGTTTACACCGGAGGAGGTCGAACGGCTGAAAAATGCGTTCCGTCGGATGCTGCAAAATATGTATGCCGTCGGCGGCGCCCGGGATACCCAATGCCCGCCTCCGCCTCCTGGTATGTAAGGAAAGGATGATTCCATGATTAAACGACTTTTTTTCTACGCGGGAGAGTATAAGAAGTATGTATTTCTCGCGCCGCTGTTTGTCATTCTGGAGACGGCCGGCGAGCTGGCGCTCCCCCTGCTGATCGCCAAGATCATTGACGACGGCATTATGGTGGGCAACCTGCCCATGATCTATCGGATCGGCGTCTACATGGTCATTATGGCCATTGCGGCGGTCTTTCTGGGCGCCTTCGGCGCCAAGTTCGGCTCCTACGGCTCCATCGGCATTGGCGCCAACCTGCGCCAGGCGGAGTTCCGCAACATCAGCCGGTTCTCCTTCGCGGACATCGACTATTTCTCCTCCGCCTCTCTGGTGACCCGTCTGACCAACGACGTGACCAATGTGCAGAACTTCGTCATGATGATGATCCGCATGCTGTGGCGCACGCTGTCTCAGATCGTCGTGTCTCTGGTGGTGCTGTTTACCATGCAGTGGAAGCTGGCCCTCATTCTGGTGGTGTCCATCCCGGTGATCGGCGTGGCCATCGCCATCCTGATGACCAAGTGCCACCCCCTGTTCGAGCTGATGCAGCAGAAGATCGACGAGCTGAACGAAAAGGTGCAGGAAAACCTCGTCGGTATCCGGGTGGTCAAGGCCTTCGTCCGGGAGGACTACGAGGAGGAGAAGTTCCAGCAGGCCAACGACGCCTTCACCCACGCGGGCTTGAAGGCCGTGCTGACCGTCGTGTTCCAGCAGCCCATCATGATGATGGGCATCACCATCGTCACCGGTCTGGTGCTGTACTTCGGCGGCCAGATGGTGCTGGGCGGCACGCTGGCTGTCGGCACCCTGTCCTCCATCGTCACCTATATCTTCAACATTCTGATCTCCATTATGATGATCGCCATGGTGCTGCTCCAGTACGTCCGCGCCAGCGCCTGCGCCGAGCGTATCTTCGAGGTCATCGACAAGAAGCCCTCCATCGAGGATGGCGAGGACGCCGTCAGCGAGCTGCCCGCTCCCGCCGGTCAGGTGGAGTTCCGCCATGTGAACTTCAAGTACAAGGCCGGGGGCAGCGGCGACGACGTGCTCCACGACATCAACTTTGTGGCCCGGCCCGGCCAGACCGTCGCCATCGTGGGTGGCACCGGCGTGGGCAAGTCCAGCCTCGTCAACCTGATCCCCCGCTTCTACGACGTCACCGGCGGCGAGGTGCTGCTGGACGGGGTGGACGTGCGGAAGTACCCCGTGGAGGCCCTGCGCAAGCGCATCGGCATGGTGCTCCAGAACAACGTGCTGTTCTCCGGCACCATCCGGGAAAACCTGCTCTGGGGCGACCCCAATGCCACGGAGGAGCAGGTGATCCAGGCCGCCAAGGACGCGCAGGCCTATGACTTTATCATGAGCTTCCCCGATGGCTTCGACACCCACATGGAGCAGGGCGGCGTCAACGTCTCCGGCGGCCAGAAGCAGCGCCTGTGTATTGCCCGGGCCATGCTCCGCAAGCCCGCCGTGCTGATCCTGGACGACTCCACCTCCGCCGTGGACTCCGCCACCGAGGCCGCCATCCGCGAGTCCTTCAAAAAGAACCTGAAGGACACCACCGTCATTCTGATCGCCCAGCGCATCAGCTCCGTGCAGAGCGCCGATCAGATCCTCGTGCTGGACGAGGGTACCATCGCCGGCCACGGCACCCACGATGAGCTCATGAAGTCCAACGCGATCTATCAGGAGATCTACTGGTCTCAGCAGGAAGGAGTGTCCGAGTAATGGCTGAAAACAAGCAGAAATTTGAAAAGCCCGCCGGGGGCCCCGGTTCCATGCGCGGCGGCTTTGGCAAGCCCAAGGATCTGAAGGCCACCGCTCTGCGCACCTTCAGCTACCTGACCAAGCGGCCGCTTATGCTGGTCGCCGCCCTCATCAGCGTCATTCTGAGCAGCCTGAGCGGCGTCGCCGGTACCTATGCCATGCGGCCCATCATCAACGGCCTGACCGACGCGGTCAAGTCCGGCAGCAATGTGTTCCCCGAACTGGGCAAGGGTATCCTGCTCATGAGCCTGGTCTATGTTCTTATGGCGGCCACCGCCTATCTCCAGGCCAACCTGATGGCCCAGTTGGCGCAGAAGGGCTGCAACCAGCTGCGCAAGGATCTGTTCAACAAGCTGCAGGAGCTGCCGCTGAGCTACTTTGACCAGCATCCCCACGGCCAGCTCATGAGCCGCTTCACCAACGACGCCGACAACGTCCAGATGGCGCTGGAGCAGAGCGTGGTGCAGCTGCTCAGCAGCGCGATCTCCTTCGTGGCCACCGTGGTCATGATGCTCTACCTGAGCCCCCTGCTGTTTATCATCACCGCCGTGGTGCTGCTGCTTACCCTGTTCACCTTCAAGAAGCTGGGCGGCCTGAGCCGCAAGTTCTACCGGGAGCAGCAGGCCGCGCTGGGCGCGGTCAACGGCGCCGTGCAGGAGGACATCGAGGGCCTGAAGGTCGTCAAGGCCTTCACCCACGAGGAC
>USIZ01000029.1 GCA_900554855.1 uncultured Eubacteriales bacterium
TCAAGCAGAAGACGGCATACGAGATAACATAATGTGACTGGAGTTCAGAGGTGTGCTCTTCCGATCTCGGCCTTCTGCAGGTCGTCAGCGCTGACCAGATCAGTGACCTTCTTCTCGGTCAGATCCTTGTAAGCGGCGTCCAGAGCAGTCTTGGCGTCGCCGGTGGCGTCAGCCATGCCGGCAGTCTTGATATCGACGGTGTTGCCGTCCTTATCGGTAGCGGAAACAACCTCGGGGGCCTTGTTGCTCTGAACAACGCTGGGAACAAACTCAGCTGCGGAGGCGGAGATGGCCATGGCGGCCACGCACACCAGAGCAGTGATCATGGTGATAAACTTCTTCATGGGGCATCAAATCCTTTCGTCTCTTGCGTTATATACACATACTCTTCGCGGAAGAGGAATGTCTTGTTTAAACAGTATCTTCCCTTGCCACCACGAGGAAGCGGCCATTGCCGCCGCCCTTCAGGCAGGTGGAAAGAACAATCAGGTGGTCTGCGCTCGTCGCGCCCACACTCTCGTCATAGCTGGAACCGATGGCGCGGACAGCGGCCAGATCATCAAGGAACTGCTGCACGCCGTCCTCAGTCTGGAAATCATAGGAATACATCAGATGGCGATCATCAAAGGCGACCGCCGCAAACACAGTGTAATGGATCTCCCGCTCAGGCAGATAGACGATCACCTCTTTACTTGCGTTGTAGGTCTCCTCATCAGAGTAGATCTGCTGAAGATTACCGAACATGGCGCCGCTCTTCATATGGTGGCCATAGATCGGTGTCACCCGATCGGTAAAGTCAGTGCCGTTACACTCATGCTCGGTGAACAGACTTCCGTTCACATTGGAATTGCCGTCCCGGTCATGATCCAGATAGAAGGTATCATCCGTCGCACTTTGAAGCAGCGGATAGCTGATATCCGTATTGGGGATCTCCAGCCAACCGTAGATATCCGGGTTCTCCGCCTTCAGCGCCTCAAAGTCGATGGGGCTGGTGTAAGGCGTCTCCTCCGGCACGTCGGAAACACTCTGCGCCGGTTCCGGCTCCGGTTCCTCCTGTGCGGGCTGAACCATAGGGGGTGCCTCCGGCTCGGCCTTTCCGAACAGGCCGGTGCCGAACATTGCAATCAGTGCACAGGCGGCAGCACAGATGATACAGGCCGCGCTGATAATAATGTACTTCTTTTTCACAGATGCTTACCCCTCATCTTCCAGCAGGCTGATCCCCAGCGTGTTGATGCGCCGGATCTCCCCCTGACCCATTTTCTCAAGAATGAGCTGGAACGCTCCCTCCAGCTCCGGCGGGCGGGCATCCATATTGTGGCAATCCGAACCCAGCAGATCCACCTCGCCATACTCCAGCATTTTTAGCGCATGGCGTCTGGTCTTGCGGTTCAGGAAGAAGGACGGATTGGACTGCATCAGCACGCCCTCATCCCGCAATTCCTGCCAGACCTCTTCCGGCTGCCATTGGAGGTAGCGCTCGATATGGGCCAACAGCACCGTATAATCCGGACGGCGGTTCAGATCCAGCACGTCTTTGACCATGCGGTCGCTCCACGCGCAGAAGGGCATCTCCAGCAGAAGCACCTGCGAACCCTCCAAACGAAGTAGATCCACCTCACGCACCCGGCAGATGCCTTCAAAATACTGCACCTCGGCGCCCAGGCGGATCGCAGGCATATCGTCCGTCAACACCGCCGCGAGCTGCTCCCACGAGCGCGCGCGGCGGTGCAGGAACTCTTCGGGGGAATTCTCATTGGCATAGAAGTGAGACGTAGCAGCCAGAATATCAATTCCCTGCGCATAGCTTTCCCGCAGCATGGCTACGCTCTCGGCGCAGCTGCGGCTGCCGTCATCCATCTTGGGCAGCACATGAGAGTGAAAGTCGATCATTTCTGTGCCGCTTTCTTTTCTCCGTAACCATAGCCGTAGCCATAGCCATACTTCTTATAGGCCTTCTTGTGCACCTCCGCATGGGTAAACACAAAGCCCAGCACCTTTGCATTAACCAGCTCAAGCTGACGCATGGCCTCCCGCAAAACGCGCTTGCGGCAGTAGCCGCGGCGCACTACGACGATCATGCCGGTGCAGCTCTTGGAAATGACCAGCGGATCGGACACGGACGTGACCGGCGGCAGGTCAAGAATAATGTAATCAAAGCTCTTGGCATAGGTCTTGAGCACGATCTCCATCCGCTCAGAACCCAGCAGCTCGGAAGGATTCGGAGACGTGGTGCCCGCTGCGATCACATAGAGGTTGCGGTGCAGGCCGCAATGCTGAAGCGCCTCTGTGCCGCTGCACATTCCCACCAGCAGATTGGTCAGGCCCGGCTCGCTCTGAACTTTGAGGCGCTTTGCAATCGTGGGCAGACGCAGGTCGGACTCCATCAGCAGCACCCGCTTGCCGTCCTGCACCAGTGCATAGGCCAGATTGATGGCGGTGGTGCTCTTGGCCTCGCCGGGCACGGCACTGGTCACGCCAATGATCGGGCAGCTCTCATCGGTCACAGTCATCATGAGGTTCGTGCGCAGCAGCTTATACGCCTCGGCTCCGGCAAAACTGAGCTCATCACCGATCATATCCCGCTGCTCCGCCAGCGTCATACGCTGGATCTTCTTATCTTTTCTGCTCATGCTTTGCCTCCCTTCTTCCCTTGGCCATAGCCGTAATAACCGCCGCCGCTCTTGGAATCCAGCAGCTCCGGAATGGCCGCCAGCACCGGCAGGTCAGAGATCTCGGCAATATCCTCCTCGCCGTTGATCTGGTCGTCCGTCATAAAGCGGATGACCACATAGGCGCAGGCCAGCACCACGCCGACCAGCGCACCCAGCATAGTGTTCTTCTTAATGTCGGGCGACGCCTGTTTTGTCGCAGGAATGGCGGTCTCCACAATACGGGCAGAGCAGCCGTCGATGATGCCGGCGATCGTATCCGGCAGGACCGTTGCCAGCGCGTTGGCCAGCTTTGCGCCCTCTGCCGGATCGGCGTCGGTCACGACGATCTCAAAGATCTCCGTGCTGTTTACCGCGCTTGCGCTGACCATCGCGGAAAGCTCCGCAACGGTGTAATCCACGCCGGTAGACTCGATGACGCTCTCCAGCACCGGGCGGGACTTCAGAATGACGATGTAGGTATCGACCAGGCTCTGAGACGCAGAAATATCAGAGGAGCTCAGGCTCACCTTGGTGTCGCCCAGCGAAATATTGCTGTTGTTGACATACATCATCGCCCGGGACTCGTAGAGCGGGGTGACCTCAAATCTGGTATAGGCAAACGCCGCACCGCCGAGGATCAGCGCGCACAGGATAAGCAGCCACAGCTTTTTCAATATGGCGTTCAGCAGCTTCAGGAGATCGATCTCGACCTCATCGTCTTTTTCTTTCTTGACCAAACTATTCTTCATAATCGACCAAAAAACTCCTTCTTTTCAAACTTCTAATCTTCCCGCGGCTTTCCGCGCAACTACATTTCATCGGGTGCCGTAGCGTGCTCCGTCTCCTTTTCCCGCAGCTCTCTGCGCAATCGACTCAGGCTCTCCGGGGCCACGCCGATATATTCGGCAATGTACTTGCTGCTGACCCGACCGTCCAGGCCGGGATACTCCCGGCGAAAGCGCATATAGCGATGGAACGCATCCAAGCGCCAGCGGCTCACCTTCTCGTTCCAGTGGAAGAACACAGCCCAGTCCATCATTTTCAGCCGAAGCTTCAACAGAGCAGAATTTTTCTCCTGTTCCGCAAGGAACCAGTCCGCCGGGACACACAGCAATGTCACCCAGTCGGCCGCCTCCAGACCGCACTCCATTTGCCCCGTCAGGCGGGGCGTATTGACCGGATAACCGGGCTGACGCAGGAAACAATCGGTGAAGCTCACGCCCTCATAGTCCAAAAATAGACCCGGACAGTGCCGGAGACGATCACCATGATCTCCCGGATCGGGTCGCCCACATCAGCGATCAGCTGGCGCGGTTCAAACGCACGCAGACAGGCAGCAGCGCTGATGCGCTCGATCAATTCCTCATCCTGCAGATCGTAAGCCGTCCGTAAAAACGCCCGGATATCTACATTTTGCAAGCCTGTCAGTCGTTCCACCATTCATCACCCCAGACACGGCTCCATCGCAGCCGTCTTATTCTACCGCAACACACACCTTGCTTCAAGATCATCTGTCGATCAGCCCTTTGTTTCCGGCGTTTTCGACAAGAGGGCCGTTTGACTCACTGTATAATTGGTGATTTCAACGCAAGCAGAGCCGCCGGTATCCCGCAGCCGTCTGCCTGCTATCCGCATATTTTAAAGCCCGTTTTATTTTACACTACAAGTGAAAAAATGTAAACATGTTTTCGTACTTTATGTCGTGTTTTATGCCATTTTAATCCAATTCCGGAATCAAAAAAAAAAAAAAAAAAAAAAATACAATAATAACAGCAAGTAAAACAACTATATGCCTTCTATCGCTGCACAGACAACACTTTTCAGCTCGATATGCACTTTTCAGCCATTGATTGTGAATAAATATTCTTACCTGTAGACAAGACGATGAAACTATTACACGGACAGAAAAGGGCAAAACATCCCGCTGAATGTCCGCCCTCGGAAAACGTCGTTTTCTGTTTTTGAGTCCACCCGCTTTCAATGCCTGATCCGGATCCGCGATCATATCCTTGGGTTCTTCCGGCCTGACGCCGAAGTGGATAAGTCCCTGGCGGAGCTGCGCGGAGTAGAGGTCGATGCGCCGGTCTCGAGTTCCCACTTAATTAGTAGGGACTTGAGATCATGGTACCGCATCTCTCTTGGATAGGCAATCGTTTTTTTCTACAAAAAAAGCGAGTCTCAGCTAACCCTGTCTCCGCACATTGTTCATTTACCGCAATCGAAGCATTCATCCCGCCAAAGCAAAGGCCTGCCAAGGTGTTTTCACACCTTGGCAGGCTAATCGCAGGGTTTAATTTTAAACCACGCTTATCAGGCACGGCTCTTCTTGCCGCCCAGGAAGTCAGGCAGGGCTCTGCCCTGCTTGCGCCACTGGTGATACTCGGCGGTGGCGGCAAACTCCACATCGCCGGCGGAGTTCAGCGCAGTCTCCACGGAGTCCTGGATCACGCCGATGATGAAGCCCACGCCGACGACCTGCATGGCGACGTCGTTGGAGATACCGAACAGAGAGCAGGCCATGGGGATCAGCAGCAAGGAGCCACCGGCCACACCGGATGCACCGCAGGCGCCCAGCGCGGACATGATGGACAGCAGGATGGCGGCAGGCAAGGAGACCTGCATTCCCAGCGTGTTGGCCGCAGCCAACGTCATAATGGTGATGGTGATGGCCGCGCCGTCCATATTGATGGTAGCGCCCAGAGGGATGGAGACGGAGTAGATGTCCTTATCGAGGTCAAGCTTCTCGCACAGAGCCATATTCACCGGGATGTTGGCGGCGGAGCTGCGGGTGAAGAAAGCGGTCAGGCCGCTCTCGCGCAGGCAGCGCAGCACCAGCGGATAGGGGTTGCAGCGCAGATAGATAAAAATGATGATCGGGTTGATGATAAACGCCATAGTCAGCATGGTGCCCACCAGCAGCAGGAGCAGTGAACCATACTGAGTGAAGATGGACAGGCCGTTTCCGGATACGTTGGTGAATACCAGACCCATGATGCCAAAGGGAGCCAGATTGATGATCCAGCGTACCACGGTGGAAACCGCATCGGCCGTGTTGCTCAGGAAGGTCTTGGTACTGTCGCTGGCCAGCTTCTTCATGGCCAGACCGAACAGGCACGCCCACAGGAGGATGCCGATGTAATTTCCGTTCATAATGGAGGCCACCGGGTTGGAGACGATGTTGCTCAGCAGGGTACGCATGACCTCGCCCAGACCCTGCGGGATCACCTCGGCCTCAGCTGCCGCGGCCAGCACCAGCGTCTGTGGGAAGAGCTTACTGGTGACCACGCTGAGAGCCGCCGCCACAAAGGTGGTGAGCATATACAACCACACCACCGTGCCGAAACGGCGGTCCAGCTTGGACGAGCCCTGCGCCAGCGCGCTGGCCACGATGACAAAGACCAGCACCGGGGCGATCCCCTTCAGCGCACCAACGAACAGGTTGCCCAGTTCCTCCAGCCAGGTCGCGCCGGGGCAGATCAGTGCCAGAAGCGCGCCGATGACCAGACCAATGGCAATGCGCAGGATCAGGCTGACGTTGTTATAGGCGGCGGCAATTTTCTTGAATGCCTTTCCGATTTGATTCATAACGAAACCTCTCTTCTCGATTCTAAGCGGCACCGTTCGGGCCGCTTTTTGCATGACGGTCTTTATTATACTGCAAATTTCAAAGATTGCAAGACGTGGACAGTTGTATTTTGCAAAAATACATTTCGGTGTTTGCAGGCATTCTCAGCGCAAACGTCTATCTCATTTTTACGACTGTCCACATGTTGCGGACAATCATATATTTTTCTGTTCGGTCAGCAAACCTCTGTCTGTAATTTTCTTGTCTATTTTGGAGCGTTTTGCAGGAATTCTTGTCGAGAATCTCATTTTATGCCGTGTACCATCAGAAGCTGGCACAGGCAATGTCCACGTCGAGAGGTCATTTCAAGAAAAGCGGGCGGACGCTTCTGCGTCCGCCCGCTCAACCGTTCTGTTTTATCGCTCAGGCTTTTTTCCTGCCCTTTGCCAGCACTACGAAGACCGCTGCTGCCAGCACAAAGCCGGTACCCGCCGCCAGATAGGCGGCATTGTCTCCGGTCTTGACCGCATTGGTGGCCTTGGCGTCAGACTTGCCGCTCTCGCCAGCACCGTTATCGGCGCCGGCAGTCTGGCCGTCATTGGAGCCGCTGCCCGGCGTGGTCGTGCCGCCGTTGCTGTTGTCCGGCACGGTCCCCGCCTTGAGGGTGACATCGCTCATGTCATAGAGACTGGTCTGGCCGTTCTGGAACCGCGCATATGCGGCAAGCGCATAATACGCCTGTGTAGTGGCCAGGCCATTCAACTCGCCGTCCGCCACATGGGAGAAGCCGCCCTCCCCCACATAGTAGGCGCACAGGGCATCCACCACGGAGTGGCCATTCTTCAGGAAGCGGGCGTCCGCCTCGGGGTCGATCCCCAGGGCAGTCAGCGCCACCAGCACCTGCGCGTTGGACTCACTGTTCGCGTCGCCATAGCTGGCATAGCCGCCATTGACATCCTGACGATCGGACAGCAGCGCCAGCGCCGTGTCCACAGCCGTCCTGACCTCAGTGTTGGTCTTGTAGTAGGGAGCCAGCGCCTGGAGCACCATGGCCGTCATATCCACATCCGCCGCAGTGCCGCTGAAATTCCAGCCGCCGCCTGCGAGCTGCTTATCCAGAATGAAGCGAACCAGATTTTCCCGGGTCGTCTGGGTCTTGCCGTCGGAGGCAACGGGGATCTCATAGCCGTGGCTGTCCAGCGCAAGCAACGCATAGGCCGCTCCATTGACGCCCTGCCTGGTCACGGCCTTGAAGTCAGCCAGAGGTGCAAGCAGATTATAGCCGCCCACATTGCTCGGATCATAGCCCAGCGCGGTCAGCGCCAGAATGGTGCGTGAATACTCGGTATAGCGGCTGGAGCTCAGAACGCCGTCATTCTCCTTCAAAGTCTTGACCACGCTCTGGAAATAGCTGTCCTTGAAGCTGTCGGTCAGGGCCACGCCATTGCGGGTCATGCCCAGCACCAGCCACTCATTGCTGAACGCAGGCTCGGTGATGCCGGAGACGTAGGCCGCGGCAGCAGCAGTAATGCCCTGCACATCGGGATCCACATCATTGTCCGGGGTCATGGAGGCCGGTTTCAGATCCGGCTCAGTCTGGCTGTCCTTGTTCCAGTCGTCGGTGTAATAGAACTCCAGCTTATCACCGTTTTGCAGCTGCTGAACATTCAGGCTGTCGCCGTAGCCGCCGTTCAGCAGGTACATCCAGACGGAATTCTCTCCGTTATCGCCATTGGCAAGGCCCTTAATGGAGGAAATATTGATGTATTCCTGGCCGCCATAAGAGGAGGTGCTCAGCTCATAGGAAAAGCCCTTTTCGGTCAGCACCTGCTCCAGCAGCTGCTGGACAGTGGTGTCCTTGGACACGGTATAGGCAGCGGGCGCGATCCACTGCTGGAGATACTCGGCAGGCCAGTGGTGGACGCCGCCCTCCTCGCCATGCTGACTGTCGCCATACAGCGCAAGAGAAACGGTGATCTCATTCAGCTCGGCGACTGTCACCGGCTGGAAGGGCAGGAAAATATAAGTGCCATCGCAGGAGGCGCTCAGATAATAGGTGCCCGCCTCATCGGGAAGCGTAATCGCGGCGTTGCCGTCCGCATCGGTGACTGCGCCGTCAATTGCAGTCAGCGTGCCATCGGCCATGCTCACCCAGCACAGCTGGGCATTCGCCACCGGGAGGGTCACGGTGTTCCAATTGCTGTCATATCCGGAGCCATTCAGCTTCACGGCAAGCTCCGTTCCAACCGCACCGGAGAGCTGCTTGCTGTCTCCTGCCGTAAACCAGGTCAGCATATCAGAATAACCGGTCTCATCCGCATAGAAATTGAAGGCCAGGCGGTCTCCATCGGCCACGGAGGTCTGATTGATCAGTGTGGACGGTGCCACATCGTTCACGGCGAAGCTGAACGTACCGCCGTCCATGCCAAACGCAGTGGTCACCCAGCCGCTTTCACTGATCGCAAGATAGGTCGCACAGGTATCCGGGGTAAAATCGCCGCCGAATACGGTCTCGTGGGCGGCAACCAGCACGTCCAGCGTGGACACGCCATCGGTCACGCTGTCAGAATAGCCATAAGATTCAGCCAAATCTGCCGAAACCTCCGCGCCGACCTGCGGCGGAGCCATAAAAGCACCCGCCCCCTGAACAGTATAGGTCACAGCTGCGCTGCTGACGCTCTCCCCTTCTTCGGCCATTGCGGCAGCGGGGAGCAGGCTCAGTGCCATGACGAGGGTCATCAGCAGGGACAGAATACGTGTTCCAACTTTTTTCTTCATCGTCTCGTTCCTTTCTCCGTTTCGTGCCCGGGCAAAGTGCAGGGGCAAAAAGAAGCGCCTCCGGCGAACCTTCTAATCCCGTTCTGCCGCAGACGTTTTCCTGCAAAAGCATAGACTGCCCCCTTGGAGCGCTTCTTGTAGGTCTTCTGACTTGTGTCTTTCAAGCTGTACTCATTTAAATAATATAAATAACGATAAACAAATTCAGCCAACGCCTGCTCGGACTGCCTTCCCAGTTTCCCAGTGACCGATTTTCATCGACGCCCGTGCGGCTCAGACACATACAGCGGCGTTTCCCGTCCGGGATTCTCACCCGGTTCCCTTGTCCATCTCCGCGGGCTTGTTCTGCCTGTGCCGCGGAGCCACAAAAAGTATGCTGTCTTTTCCCGTATGCACTTTTTTCCATGAGCCTTTGCCCATGTCTTTTCAGTATACTATACTCCGTCCGGTATTTGCAAGCGTCCAGCGAAGAACGGCGGCATATTTTCACTCATTTCGGATCTGAAAAATTCACAATTTAACATTGATTCCGATCTGTATCGTGATAAGATAGGAGAAAAGGAGTGATCCCTATGAAAGCTAAAAAAGATCTGATCGGCGCGGTGGGCGACAAAGTGCGCTCCATCCGCCGGGAGCTGATCCTCATCAATCTGGCTTTGATCGCGCTGGGTATCCTCATGATGGTCTTTCCCGGCCAGTCCACCGCCATCATCTGCCGCTGCATCGGCGCAGTTCTGGTGATCTGGGGTACGGTGCGGGTCATCGCCTATTTCGCCGTGCAGGAGCGCGTGGTACTCGGCTCCTTTGGTCTGGTACAGGGCACCGTACTGCTGGGGTTCGGCATCTGCTTTCTGGTGCGTCCCGAGCTGTTGGCAGGCTTTCTGACCATTGCGCTGGCCATTATCCTGCTGGCCGCCGGCGTGATGAAGCTGCAATACGCCATGGAGATGGCCACATTACAGGTGCGGTTCTGGTGGATCGAACTGGCAGGCGCAGTGTTGATGGTTGTGCTGGGCGTCATCGCCCTGTTCTCCCCCTTTGCGGCAGCGGAGACATTGATGATTTTTCTGGGCGCGTCCTGCGCAGTCAGCGGCGTGTGGGATCTGGTATCCATAGCCACCCTGTCCGCGCAGGTGCGCCGGGCCAAGGGCAAGGCAGCTCAGCTGATGGAGGACGCAAACTTGCAGGCTGACGCCACCGACGTAGAATTCTACCACGAGGATTGACGGTTTCTCCGAACATGCGCATATTTGCCGCAGCCGGTCTATCTGAACATCCCCTTCTTCCGCAGAGTTGAACAGGCCCGGCCC
>USIZ01000030.1 GCA_900554855.1 uncultured Eubacteriales bacterium
CGAGGGCATGGAAAATCAACCACGCTCTGCTATGTGATATGGCCGGTTATCCGCTCTCTTTTTCACTTTTTGCTATTGACTTTTTATAGCTGGTCTTTCGACGTTCAATTTATCTGCCATTTCCTTCTGAACGGTTGGGAACACAGCGACAAAGTCCACCTTTTCTGGCAGGGTAATTGGACTATAGCACATCGAAGCAGATTTATCGACATCTTCCGGAAAAATATTATTGCTTTCCTATTTACCGATTTGTATAATAGGAAAGCATAACACAACGAATATGGCGGCTGTTCCATGATCATATCAACCAAGAGTTGCTACGCGCTTCGCCTGATAAGCGACATGGCGGAGCATTAGGCTGATGGCTATATCACCCGCAAGGAGATCTCGTAAAACATCTGGAGTGCATCGGCAAAATTCCGCTGAAGGAGAACTTCCTTGTCGGACACTGCCCATATGACAAAAACTGGGCGACATGATCCAGACCTTTTTTGATGGCATCACCGTGGCCGACCTGCTGATCTCCGTCCAGCCGGGCAACAACTACATGATTTGACGCCGCGCCGCAGGCGGAAAACGTCCTGAACGGGAGGAACGGGCAGATGGAGCTTCTTCAGCTGGAATATTTTTTAAGGGTAGCGCGCTCGGGCAACGTCAGCCAGACCGCCGCGGAGATCAATGTGGCTCAATCCTCGGTGAGCCGCAGCATCGCTCGGCTGGAGGAAAGCCTAGGCTTTCCCCTGTTTGAACGGGTAGGCCGGAAGATCGTACTCAACGAGTACGGCCGGATGTACTACCCCTATGTGGAGCGAGCCTTCCAGGCGCTGCACGACGGTAAGCGCTGCGTGGATGAGTTCATCTCCCACGAAAGCCACGAGCTGTCCTTCTCTGTCCCCATCTCCCGCATCGTCCGGGAGCCGCTGGTGCGCTTCCTGTCCGACCACCGGGACATCCACGTCCGGCAGTACTGCCTGCCCGATCTGAGCCGGGTGCGGGAGGCGCTGGAGCAAGGTGAGATCGACTTCGCCCTGACCTATCAGCCGGTGGATCACGTCAACTTCCGATGGCAACCCTTGCTGACAGAGCACTTTTACTTTCTGACCCACAGGAATCACCGGCTGTCCGGACGAAAGTCCGTCTCCCTCCGGGAGTTGGACGGTGAGCGGGTGGTGATGAACGAGTCTGACGATCCAGACCTGCTCATCCACGCCTGCGAGCGGGTGGGCGCTCATCTGGACATCGTTTTCTGCGGCAACGAACTGGAAGGTCTCGGCTCCATGGTTGAAGACGGCATCGGCTGCTCCTTCATTCCCGCTTTTTCTCAGTACGAGCGCAATCTTCACATGCCGGAATGGAAGCGCCAGCTGGTCTCCGTCCTCCGGATTGATGACGAGTGGTTCTCCCGGACACTGGGCGCCCTCACCGTCAAACACCGCTACATGCCGGACGCGACCCGGGATTTCTACAAGGGCTTACAGCACTACTACTCCGTCATTGCGCCTGAGTTGGAAAATCTCGACCGGTAACATACACTGTTTCAAAAGCTCCTTCGGATTGATCCGAAGGAGCTTTTCACGTCTAAGGCAACGTTTTCTACGTTTTATGCTATTTGAGGCATAATATATACCCACAAAAATATTGGACTGGCAGCCACAGTGTTTGTATAATACCTCCAGAAGTAAGGGGCTGTGCGCAATTGATTTTGTCCAATATGCCGCCTGGCACCCTCTTTTATACCGATATAAGCGTTCCAAAACAAAAGAGGAAATAGAAAGGAGAAAACTTATGCCAATCGCTGTGCAAATCATTGCCGTATTCGCGGTTTCCGGACTGTCCATCTTCCTGCTTTACAAAGGCTGGAGCCCCATCGTGACCCCTGTGCTCATGTCTGTCCTGCTGCTGATCTTCAGCGGCGTCAACCCATTGACCGGCCTGACCGACATCTTTCTTCAGGGCTTCATGCGCATTATTCCCATGTTCCTGTTGTATTTCCTGACCGGCAGCATCATGGGTGCCCTCGTCGCCCGCTCGGGCGCGGCGGAAGCCATTGCCGACACCCTGTTCCGGGTATTCGTCAGCCGCCGTGAGGGCCGCAGCCGCGCCATCGCCGGCGGCATCGTGGGTACCTTCGTATGTTTCATCTGCTGCTACGGCGGACTGGACACCTTCTGCGCCGTGTTTACCCTGCTGCCCATCGTCATGGTGCTGGCACAAAAGTCCGACGTACCACGCCGCCTTGTCCCTGCGCTGATGTTTGGCGGCATTTCCTCCGCCTCTCTCGGCCCGGGCGCTCCGCTGACCGCCAATAACATGGGCGCCATGCTGTTCGGCACCACCATCACCGCCGCCCCCGTCATCGGCGTTATCGGCATGGTCGTGGTGCTAGCCCTCATCATTCAGTTCACCTTCCGTCAGGTCGGCCGCGCCTATGACAGAGGCGAGCGTTTCGAGATCGGCGGCTACAAAATGCCCGAGTCCCGTCCCGCTGACGAGCGTCCCCACTTCATTCTTGCCATCCTGCCCTTCGTCGCCGTCTTTGTGTGCAGTACCATCATCGGCATGGCCACCTACCTCTGCCTGACCGTGGGCTGTGCGGTGTGTATCGTCTGCTTCACCCCGTACATCGTCCGCCACTGCAAAAAGACTGTCTCTGACGGCTCCAGCGTCGGTCTGGCCGTGGGTAAGACGCTCCTTGAGTGCCTGAACGAGGGCGGCATGAACGGCGGCTCTGCCTTCCTGATCATTGGCATCGGCTCTGCCTTTGCCTCCGTAGTCGGCGCGAACGAGGGTCTGAACGTGCTGCTCAACACCCTTGTGGAGTTGCCCATCCCCACCGTCATCGTCTTTGCGCTGGTCATCATCGTGTTCACCTTCCTGTCCGGCTCTCCCGGATGCATGATCGTCGCCGCCCCCATCTTCCTCCCCCTGCTGGACCGGATGGGTGGCGTCAGCGCCGCGGGTCTGATGCGTATCGCAGTGTTCGGCCAGTGTGTGCTGGACACCCTGCCCATGAACGGCGCGATTCTGATTGTCTCCGCTTCCTCCGGCCTGAAGATGAAGGAGAGCTACCCCGGCATCTTCCGCACCACGGTTCTCTACATGTTCATCGGCACCGTACTCGTGACCGCTCTGGCCATGCTGTTCCCCGGCCTCGCATAATTTGACCGTTCCGCCGGACGCGCCCCCGGGAGGCAGGGGTACTCTCCGGCCAAAGGGGAGAAAACAGGCCTCACTGTTTCCTCCCCTTTTTTATATTCCGAAAAAGTAAAAGGAGAATCCTATGAAAAGACGCGCTTTGCTCCTATACTCTTCCCTCAGCGGCAACACCGAAAAGGTGGCTGAAGAGTTTCGTTCCGTCCTCACTGAGTATGGCTTTGAATGTGTATCCGTGTTGGTCAACGCTCACACCGACTGGGAGACGGAGCGAGAGCGAACCTATTTCGACGATTTCGACCTGATCTGCGTCGGCTCCCCCATCATCGCAGGCACAGTATTCAGTGTACTCAACGACTGTCTGGCCCTGAAGCCGTGGCGAGGCCGAGGCCGGGGGCCAAAGCCCGACGCCGGCCCCGGCGACCTGACCTTCCGCCGGGCGGGCGTTCCCGTCCCCGGCATCATCAACCCCAGCTGGAAAAAGGCAAAGGGCATCGTTTTCACCACCTATGGCGGCAGCTTCATTGGCCCAGACGAGGCTATCCCCGTGCTGAACATTCTGAAAATGAACCTCCAACTCCGCAATGTAGACGTCATCGGCCAGTTTAGCTGTTACGGTTCGGAAACGAAGCACAACGCCAATGTCGCCGCAGGCGAGATCCCCGCCCTGAAAAACAGCGAGTTCGGCGAGACCATGTACGCCCTCCAGCTATTTGAGAAAAACCCCAATGACCCCTATTTCGATCAGTTTACCGCTGAGGAACGGGAGATCATCGCCAAGGCCGTCCGGGACAACGAGAACTTCGACTTTGACACCATGACCGCTGACGAAAAACAGCCCGGCTCCGTGTTCTGGCACTACGACAGCCACCCCCGCCCCGACAAGCGGGATCTGACCAAGGCACACATTTTCATGCAGGACGTGGTGGAGGACTATTTCCTCACCGCAGACGGTCAGCCGCGCCCCACCGGCTCCGTCTACCTGTCCATCAGTTGAGGAGGCGCGGGATATGGAGATTAAGAAGATTGCCGTTGTAGGCGTGGGCGCTATCGGCGGCCTGCTGGGCGCTTACCTGACTCGCGGCGGCTATGACGTGACCATTCTCTCCTGCTTCCGTCGGGAGAACGCTGAGTATATGGCGGCCAACGGCATCACGGTAGACGGCGCACGGGGACAGTTTCATGTGGCCGTGAACTCCCGACATATCGACGATCTGGCGGAGGGCGAGCTGTTCGACTGCTTCATGGTAGCCCTCAAAGGCAACGACACCGAAGCGGTCATGACCCGGTTGCGCCCTCATCTGGTGGGGGACGGCTGCTGCCTCACCTTCCAGAACGGCATGAACGAGGATCTGCTGGCCGGTATTCTGGGCAAAGAACGCATCGTCTACGCCGTATCTCGGGCAGGCGGCGCGCTCACCGCCCCGGGGCACGTCTCCGACCACGATGGGGAATTTGTCATCGGCGAGGGGGACGGCACTGTCTCTCCCCGGACGGAGCAGCTGCGGGACATTCTCTCCTGCGCCCGACCCACCACTATTTCCGGCGACATTCTGGCCGTCAAGTGGGATAAGCTCAGCGCCGTAGCACTGTCCGTCCCCGCCTGCACCGTCAGCGGGCTGTATCTGGGCGACGTGTTCTTCCACGAAAAGGCCCAGCAGCTCTTCGGTTTGCTGGCCATGGAGCTGTTCCGGGTGGCAGCTGGCTCCGGCCACCCGCTGGAGCGCATTTTTGACCGGACGCCGGAGCAGTGGCTCCCCATCGCCGCCGGGCGGGAGAACGGCGCGCTGGATCCCGCGTCGGCGGCCATCCACTTCCCTCCCGGCGTGGTGGACGCCTATACGCAGGACATCCGCCGGGGTCGCCCGCTGGAGATCGACTACACCAACGGCGCGGTGGTTCGCATCGGCGCGGCCTGCGGCGTACCCACACCGGTGAACCGGCGGCTCATTCAGGCCGTCCGGGACATCGAGTCCGACACAGCCCAGCCCGGCGAGGAGTTGCTGAAGGCTCTCATCCAGCAGTCCGCCGGGGATCTGACAGTCTGAGGTGACACACATGAATATCAAATACCCTTGCCTGACCCGTCCAATGACGATAAAAGGCGTGACCTTCCGGAACCGGATGGCCGCCAGCCCCATGATGGTCCCCGAGCTGCGGCTGGATGGCACCGCCGACCCCATGCATGTGGGCCTTTTCCGCCAGAAAGCAGAGGGCGGCAGTGCACTGGTCACCGTAGGCGAGGTGGACGTTGACCACCGCTTCGCCAACCGGGAGCACATCCCATGGATGGAAAAGGTGGACTATTCCGACCTGAACAGCCCGTTTCTGGCCGGATTCCGGGCCTATGCCGACGCTATTCACAGTAGCGGAGCCGTGGCCATGATCCAGATCAACCACGCAGGCGAGTCCAAATTTCCTGAGCCGGGAGATGAGGCTCCCCGGGGACCTATGAGCTATCGCCGGGCGGACGGCGTGGACATCGTGGCCATGGACGAGGAGGTCATGGCCTACACCGTCGAGCACTTTGCCTCGTGCGCCCGCTTCATGCGTGAGGCGGGCTTCGATGGGGTGCAGATCCACTGCGGCCACGGATGGCTGCTCCACCAGTTTCTCTCCCCCCGAACCAACCGGCGTGCCGACGCCTACGGCGGCAGCCGGGAAAACCGGGAGCGCTTCCCCCTGATGGTGCTTCAGGCCGTCCGGCAGGCCGTAGGCCCGGATTTTCTCGTTGAGATCCGGGTCAGCGGTGAGGAGCGCATGCCCGGCGGCTCCACGGCCGAGGATATGGCCAGTTTCTGCGTTACGGCACAGCCATACATTGACATGATCCATGTCTCCGCCGGGATCTACCGGGAACCGGTGCTGACGGCAGAATTCTCATCCATGTTCCACCCGCAGGCGGTAAACGCCCGGGCGGCGGCGGTCATCCGAGCCGCCGTTGACATCCCCGTGGGTGTGGTTGGAGGCATCAGCGACCCTGACACCGCCGAAGCCATTCTCGCCGCCGGACAGGCGGACTACGTCGCTCTCGGCCGGGAACTGTTTGCCGACGTTCAGTTTCCCAACAAGGTCATGGAGGGCCGGGAGCGGGAGATTTTCAAATGCCTGCGATGCTTCCGTTGCTTCTCCGGGCCTATCGAGGACATGAAAAAGGACTCTGGCCTCACTGCGGAGGATGCGCCCCCTCCCCCGCCGGGCTGCTCTATCAACCCGGAGTTCGGAAGCCCCGTGACGCTGGCCAGTACGCCGCCCCCGGCGCGGAAAAAGCGGGTGCTGGTGGTTGGCGGAGGCGCGGCGGGTCTTCAGGCGGCGGTGACCGCCGCCAAACGAGGCCACAGCGTCACGCTGGCCGAGCAGGCGAACCGTCTGGGCGGCGTGCTGAAATTCGCCCGGTATGACGCGCACAAGACTCGCTTTCTCGACCTGTGCGACACTTACGCCTACGAGTTGGAGCAGGCCGGTGGAACGCTGCTGCTGAACACGAAGGTGGATCAGGCCTTTCTGGAGGGCTTCGACCCGGACGCGGTGATCATCGCCGTGGGTTCTTCTCCTATCCACCCCGCCATCCCCGGACTGGACGAACCCCAGGTGGTGGACGGCATCGATGCCTACGCCCCTGGCGCGGTGCCCGGCGACCCCGTTGTGGTGTTGGGCGGCGGTCTTGTAGGCTGTGAGACAGCTCTCCAGCTGGCCGAAGAGGGCAAATCCGTCACCGTAGTGGAAATGCGGCCGGAGCTGTGCCCCGACGGCTACAAGCTCCACCGTGTCATGCTGCTGGCGGAGCTTGCCCGCCGCGGTGTCACCTGCCTGACCGGGTTTACCTGTAAAGAGGTACGGCCCGGCGGTGTGCTCGTCACTGGCCGTGACGGCCATGATCGCCTTCTGCCTGCCCCCGGCGTGGTCAACGCGCTGGGCATGGCGGCCAACGCGGCGCAGGCCAGGGATCTGGTCGAATGGTGCGGTAGCCGGGAGCATTACATCATCGGCGACTGCGTCCGAGCAGGTAAGCTGTACGATGCCGTCCGCAGCGGCTTTGAGACTGGTCTAAAACTCTAACAGGAGTGAAGTGATATGAACGTAAATCCCAAATACCCCCATCTGCTCTCCCCGCTCCGAGTGGGAAACGTGACGTTTCCCCACCGGATACTGTCCAGTCCCACCTCTCAGGCTCAACTCTCCCCGGAGGGCTATCTGACGGCAGAAAACATCGCCTACTACCGGATGCGGGCAGCGGGCGGCGCGGGTCTTGTGACGGTGGGAGACTGCATCGTCAATCTGGCCGATGGCCGCAGCCACCCCATGCAGGTGGCCATCGACGACGAGGACTGCATCCCCTCTTTGACCGCCTGCGCTGATGCCATCCACTCGGAAGGGGCGCTGGCCGGAGTCCAGATTGACCACGGCGGCGAACTGTGCGACCCTGTTTTTCTGGCGGAGGGCACCGCCCCCATGGGTCCCAGCGAGGGCGTGGACGAATTTGGCGACTTCATCCGGGGCATGACGGTGGAGGACATGGATCGCATCGCGGACTGCTACGCCGCCGCTGCTGACCGGGCGGTGCGCTGCGGCTTCGATCTGGTGCAGGTTCACTGTGGCCACGGCTGGCTTCTCCACCAGTTCATCTCCCCCCTGAGTAACCACCGGACGGACGAATTCGGCGGCAGTCTGAAAAACCGGATGCGCTTCCCGCTGATGGTGCTGGCTCGGGTCCGGGCCGCCCTCGGCCATCGAGCTGTGCTGGAAGCCCGCATCAGCGCCGACGAACTCACTCCCGGCGGCTACACCATTGACACCGGCGTTGAAATCGCCAAGGCGCTGGACGGAAAAGTGGATCTCATCCACGTTTCCGCCGGTACCCAGAAGGTTATCTACTCCGCCGTCCTGATGCACCCGCCCATCTTCTCCCCCGACGCGCCCTTTGCCGAGTTCGGACGCCGTATCAAGGCAGCGGTGAACACCCCCGTGGTATTGGTGGGCGCACTGGATGACCCGGACGAGATGGAACGGCTCATCGCCTCGGGCTGCTGTGATGCCGTGGCCATGGGTCGAGGGCTGGTGGCCGACCCCTACTTCCCAAAAAAGGTCATTCTGGGGCAGGAGTCCTGCATTACCCCCTGTCTGCGCTGCCTTGACTGTGAGGGCAGCCTGAAAGACACCCGCACCCTGCGCTGCGCCGTCAACCCCTTTGCTGGACGGGAGGTTCAGAAATTCACCGAGCGCCCTGCCGGTCCGTCCCGCCGGGTGCTGGTGGCGGGCGGCGGCCCCGGCGGGATGCAGGCCGCCATCACCGCCGCCTCCCGGGGACACCGCGTCACCCTCTGCGAGGCGAAGGACCATTTGGGCGGCGCGCTGGAATTTGCCAACGATGTGGACTTCAAGCAGCGGCTCCGTCTTCTGCGAGAGAGCATGGAGCGGCAGCTGACGACACTGAACGTAGAGGTGCGACTCAACACGCCGGTGACACCGAAGCTGGTGCGGGAGCTTGCCCCCGATGCCCTCATCGTGGCGCTGGGCGCCCGGCCTCTCGCCCTGCCCATTCCGGGCATGGTGTCGGGAACGGTGTTCTTCGGCGGCGACCACACCCAGATGAAGCAGCTCACCGGGCAGCGGATTGTCATCGCCGGCGGCGGGCTTATCGGCTGCGAGACGGCGCTCCACCTCCGGCAGGAGGGTCGTCAGGTCACCCTCATCGAAATGCAGTCGGAGGTTGCCGCTGACTGTAACTTCATGCACCGCATCGCCTTGCTCCACGAGCTGGACACCAGCGGCGTGGACGTGCGCACCGGCCTACGCTGTACCCGGTTCGAGCGCCGCTGTGTCACGGCGGCGGACGATGAAGGAAACGAACTCACCTTCCCCTGTGACGCCGTGGTGTGCGCCATGGGTATGATCCCCTTGCGAGATGAGGCCGATGCCTTGCGAGGCATCGTGGCCAACACCGTGGTCATCGGCGATTGTGTCAAATCCGGCCGCATCCTTCACGCCGTCCGAGCGGGCTGGGAGGCAGCTGTCAACCAAATTTTATGAACGGAGGGAAATCCATGACAAAGCAGTTTACACCGGACGAGCTGGCCGACCGCTGGTACGACCGGCGGGAGATCGTCAATCTGGCGGGAAAATTCGTGACCAGCATCCTACTCAAGCAGGAGGATTCCATCTTCGACCGGTTTTGGAGCCAGGGAGACGACGCTTGTCTGAGCTTCAATGACGGCTCCTATCAAGGCAGTGCCGCCGTGCGGGAATATTTCGCCGTCACAGCGGAAAACACCGGAAAAATGTCCCGCATCCTCCGGGAGCTTTTCCCCGAGGAGCTGTCCGGCCTGAGCGAAGAAGAGCTTTACGGCGTGGGTCAGCTCCGTGGCCTACCCATCACCACCCCGGTCATCGAGATTGCGGAGGACGGGCAGACCGCCAAGGGCATCTGGCACATTCAGGGCTCGGATAATGGCCTGACGCCTTACGGCCCCCTGTCCTACTGGACGCTGGGCTTTCTGGCCGTGGACTTCCGGCTGGAGGACGGCAACTGGAAGCTGTGGCATGTGCTCCACGCGGAGGACGTGGTCGCCCCCATGGGCGAGAGCTGGCTCCACCCAAAATTCCGGGAGGAAAAGCCGGAATTCCGAGCAGTGGCAGAACTGAAGCGCCCGCCCTATAACGTGGTGCGGCAGAACTACATACCCTATTCGCCGGAGCGACCCTTTACCGCCCCGCCCCGGCTTCCGGAGCCCTATTCCACCTTTTCCAAGACATTCAGCTACGGCGTTTAAGGAGGTGCATCATGAAACATTATTCTGATGAAGAGCTGATTGGCCGGGTGTGGGATCAGGAAAATATCCGTAACCTCATCGGCCGCTATACCTATTACGAAGCCGCTAACCGCCGGGCGGAGGCGCTGGAACAGTTCTGGGTTCGAACCCAGGAGCACCAAGCCACCGCATCCTTTGGCCGGAACTGGGGCTTTCTGACGGGGATAGACGACATCCGCGCTTACTATGTGGATCGGAACCGATTCGGCGCGGACGGCACCGCCCTAATGCACCCGCTGTCCACCAAGCTGGTGTGCGTGGCGGAGAATGGTCAGA
>USIZ01000031.1 GCA_900554855.1 uncultured Eubacteriales bacterium
TGAATATCTGTATCGTGTTCGCCCAGCTTGAACGGGAAACGATACAGAAGCGGGTAACGGACGCTTACTACTCCCGCAGTCAGCGGGGCTTTAAGATGGGCGGGAAAGCCCCTTACGGCTTCCATACGGAGCCTATCAAGATGGACGGTATCAACACAAAGAAGCTGGTGGTAAACCCGGAGGAAGCGGCCAATATCCGGCTGATGTTTGAGATGTACGCCCAGCCCACAACTTCCTACGGGGACATTACCCGGTACTTTGCCGAACAGGGGATTTTGTTCCATGGCAAAGAGCTGATACGCCCCACGCTGGCGCAGATGTTACGCAATCCTGTCTATGTGCAGGCAGACCTTGATGTGTACGAATTTTTCAAAAGTCAAGGTACAGTCATTGTCAATGACGTTGCCGATTTTACGGGCATGAACGGCTGCTATCTGTATCAAGGGCGAGATGTAAAGGCCAGCAAGAAAAACGACTTAAAAGACCAAATGCTGGTACTGGCTCCCCATGAGGGTATCGTCCCCTCCGACACCTGGCTGACCTGCCGCAAGAAGCTGATGAACAACATGAAAATCCAGTCTGCCCGGAAAGCCACCCACACATGGCTGGCAGGAAAAATCAAGTGCGGGAATTGCGGGTATGCTCTTATGAGTATCTACAATCCCTCCGGCAAACAGTATCTCCGCTGCACGAAACGGCTGGACAATAAAAGCTGTCCTGGCTGTGGGAAAATCATCACTTCGGAACTGGAAGCGGTTGTTTATCAGCAGATGGTAAAGAAGCTGGCAAGCTACAAGACGCTGACAGGAAAAAAGAAAGCGGCAAAGGCAAACCCGAAAATCACCGCCCTGCAAGTGGAACTTGCCCATGTAGACAGCGAGATTGAAAAGCTGGTGGACAGTCTGACGGGGGCAAACAATGTCCTGTTCTCCTATGTGAATGTGAAGATAGCGGAACTGGACGGGCGCAAGCAGGAACTTCTGGCAAGGATAGCGGAGTTGACTGTGGAGGCCATCAGCCCGGAACAGGTCAGCCAGATTTCCGGCTACCTCGATACCTGGGAGAATGTATCTTTTGATGACAAGCGGCGTGTGGTGGATTTGATGATCACCACCATAGCCGCCACAAGCGACAGCTTGAACATCACATGGAAAATCTGACTGGCGGCACCCCTCCCGTCAGATACCTACCCTGTGTAGTCCCTTGTAAACTGTACTTTCTCTTGATATAAACCAAAAATCCAATCCTGTTCAAGCAGTTGCCCCACCGAAGGAGGACAACAATATGTTAAGGGCAACCGACAAAATCACAGCGCTTTATTGCAGACTGTCCGTGGAGGACACCAAAGAAAAAGGCGGCAAGGATGACCCGTCGAATTCCATTCAGCATCAGCAGATCATGTTAATGGAGTATGCAAAATCTCAGCACTTTCCGAACCCGACGTTCTTTATTGATGATGGGTACAGCGGCGTGGATTTTTCCAACCGCCCCGGCTTTCAGAAGATGCTTGCGGAAATTGAAGCCGGTCATGTGGAAGTGGTGATTACGAAAGACCTTTCAAGACTCGGTCGTAATTCCTCGCTGACAGGGCTTTATATCAACTACACGTTTCCTCAGTACGGCGTGCGGTATATTGCCATCAACGACCACTTCGACACCATTGACCCCAACAGCACCGACAGCGACATGGCAGGTATCAAGAACTGGTTCAATGAGTGGTATTCCAAGGATACCAGCCGCAAAATCCGTGCCGTCAACAAAGCGAAGGGTGAGCGTGGAGAGCGCTTGACCACCAACGTTCCCTACGGCTACAAGCATGACTCTATCGACCCCAAGAAATGGGTGATTGACGAGGAATCTGCACAGGTCGTCAAGCGGATCTTTGCGCTCTGCATGGAGGGAAAAGGGCCGAGCCAGATCGCCGCCTTGCTGGAAAAGGAAAAGGTGCTGAATCCCACCGCCTATAAACAGCGGGAGGGCAGAAAAACACCGCATCAGACCCCGGAGAACGAGTATCGCTGGCACGAAAGCACCGTTGCTTACATCCTCGAATACATGGAGTACACAGGCTGCACGGTCAATTTCAAGACCTACACCAACTCCATTTGGGACAAGAAGCAACGGGAAAATCCAATGGAAAATCGCAAGATTTTCTATAACACCCACCCGGCGATCATCTCTCTGGAAGTCTTTGATAAGGTGCAGGAGATTCGGCAGCAGCGGCACCGCAGAACGGCAACGGGCAAGAGCAATATGTTCTCCGGCTTGGTGTTCTGCAGCGACTGCAAGCAGAAGCTCTACTACTCCACCACCAGCTATTTTGAAAAGCGGCAGGACTTCTTCATCTGCTCCACCCATCGTGTCAATAAGGACAAGTGCAGCGGACATTATATCCGTGCCGTTGTGCTGGAACAAATCGTCTGGAAGCACATTCAGGAGGTCATATCGGTAGTCACTCGCTACGAGGCGTATTTCCGCTCTGAAATGGAGCAAAAACTCCGTATACAGAGCGAGGAATCGCTGCGGCTGCATCAGAAGCGGCTGGCACAGGCTGAGAAGCGAATCGGAGAACTTGACCGTCTTTTCATCCGCATTTACGAGGACAATGTAGCCGGTCGGCTGGACGATGAACGCTTTGCCATGATGAGCAAGAACTACACCGAGGAACAGAAAGACCTCAAAGCCGAGGTCAAGAATCTGCAACAGCAAATACATGAACAGGAACAACAGGCAGAGAATATAGAGCAGTTTGTTCAGCGGGTAAAGAGGAACAGCACCCTCACGGAGCTGACCCCCTATGCCCTCAGAGAGCTTGTGAAGGCGGTCTATGTAGATGCACCGGACAAGTCCAGCGGCAAGCGCAGGCAGAAGGTACATATCGAGTACGACCTTGTGGGCTACATTCCCGTGGATGAGCTGCTAAAAGCGGAACAGGCATAACCGAGATCATGCCTGTTCCAAGAAATTTGAGTTTTACTGTCTTACCAGCAGGGGGCCTTGGCCTTCTGTTTTTTTATGCTCAAAATTCCAATGGATCGGCGTAAAGGGTAAAGCGGTTTTTCTGAAATTCCAGCAGACCCTCCTGCCGCATTCTGCCCAGCTCCTTGGACAGTGCGCTCCGGTCCAGATTGAGGTAGTCTGCCAGCTGCTGGCGGTTGAATGGGATCTCAAAGCTGCTGGAGCCGTGCTGAACGGCCTGAGCGGAGAGGTAGGTCAGTAAGCGTCCACGTATTGTTTTCGCGCTGGTGCAGAAAATACGCTGTGAGAGAGTCAGATTCTTGTGGGCGAACACCTTCAAGAGGTTGGACTGGATCGTCCCCGCCCACTGGTCGGAGCAGATCGGGCAGTCCTGCACCACGTCCAGATCAAGGAACAGCACCTCGCTCTCCTGGGCGGATACCGCGTCCACCATCAGCGGGGCGCGGCAGAAGGCATAGGTCTCTGCGAAGGTCTCGCCGGGGCCGATGCTGCTCAGAATGCCGCGGCTGCCCCAGAGGTCGATAGTCTCAATTTGGACGCGCCCGGAGAGCACGATCCCCAGTTCGTGCACCACATCGCCGGTATGAAAAATGACCGCGCCCTTTTCAAATGTACGCTGGTGCAGGGCTCCATGTTCCCGCATGGCCGTCAGTGTTGGCGCAGTAAGCCCCTGAAAGAGGGGCAGGCTGGTTAAATTCATAAATTTCCCGCTTTCGTGGTTATAACCACCGAATTGTGGCTTTGACTATACTATAATTTAACCATAAAATCAAGGAGGATAAGCGGATGATCCGAAGAATCATAGAGATCAATGAGGAGAAGTGCAACGGCTGCGGCGCCTGCGCCAGAGCCTGCCACGAGGGCGCCATCGGCATGGTGAACGGAAAGGCCAAGCTGCTGCGGGACGACTACTGCGACGGTCTGGGCGACTGCCTTCCCAACTGTCCCACAGGGGCTATCACCTTTGTGGAGCGGGAGGCCGCAGCCTATGATGAGGCGGCGGTGCTGGCCGGCAAGCAGATGAAGGCGGCAGCAGAGCCGAAGCAGGCGGAGAAGCGCGTGCTTCCTGGATGTCCCGGCGCCCGGATGCGCCAATTTGACCGCTCTGCGGAAGCCGAGAGCCCGGCGGAACCGGCGCGTCAGCCCTCACAGTTGGCCCAGTGGCCCTGCCAGATCAAGCTGGTGCCCACCCGGGCGCCTTATTTTCAGGGCGCAAAGCTGCTGATCGCCGCCGACTGCACCGCCTATGCCTATGCCAATGTGCATCAGGAGTTTATGCGGGGCAAGGTGACCATCATCGGCTGTCCCAAGCTGGACGCGGTGGACTACACGGAAAAGCTCACCGAGATCATCGCCAACAACGACATTCAGAGCGTCACCGTTCTGCGTATGGAGGTGCCCTGCTGCGGCGGTCTGGAGCAGGCAGCGGTCCAAGCGCTGCGCGCCAGCGGCAAGTTTATCCCGTGGCAGGTTGTGACGTTCTCTGTGGACGGCAGAATTTTGGATTAAGGAGGATTTTCACTGAAATGATCAAGAACATCGAGAAGGCACAGGTGCTCACCCTGAAGGAGCAGGTGGCCTATCAGGCCGGTCAGGTGGTCAGCAAGACGCTGGCTCAGAACGATGCGCTGAGCGTCACGCTGTTTTCCTTTGATAAGGGCGAGGAGATCAGCACCCACAAGTCCGAAGGTGATGCCTTTGTTACCTGCCTGGACGGCGTGGGTCGGATCACCATTGACGGCAAGCACTATGAGCTTCATGAGGGCGAGTCCATCGTTATGCCCGCCGGTCACCCTCATGCGGTGTTCGGTCAGGAGCAGTTCAAGATGCTGCTGGTAGTTGTATTTTAAAGGGAAAGTGCTGATTCCCGGTCTACCTGCTGCGGCAGGCGGATTTCTGCGGCACACTCGGCGGAGACGGCGTTTGACGTCTCCGCCTTGTTGCGTTCATCTATAGAAGAGGGTAAAATAGAGACAGCTTGAAAGGGGCTGAATGCCATGGGCGAGGAAAAGATCATTCACACCACCGGACGCTGCAACTGCGGCGGCCGGTGCATTCTGCACGCCCATGTGCAGGATGGCAAGGTGGTCAGAATGACCACCGATACCCCTGCCGCAGCAGGGGACAGCGTGCCCCTCTATGCCTGCGCCAGAGGGCTCAATTCCCACGAGCCCTTCCTCGGCCCGGATCGTCTGCGCCAGCCGCTTCTGCGGGTGGGGGAGCGGGGTGAGGGGAAATTTGTCCCGATCTCGTGGCCGGAGGCCGTGGATCACATTGCCTGCGAATGGGTGCGCATCCGGGACAAATACGGCCCGGGATCTCGTTATGTCAACTATGCCACCGGCGTGAGCGCTGCCGTTGAACCTCAGCAGCTGGCCAAGCGCCTGCTCAGTCTGGATGGGGGCTATCTGGGCCGCTATAACTCATACAGCACCGCCTGTATTGCGCAGGCCACCGAGCTGATGTATGGCACCGGTGAGTCGGGAAACAGCCCGGAGGACTGGCTGAACAGCCATCTGATTCTGCTCTGGGGCCACAATCCAGCGGAGACCCGGTTTGACAGCGTAAGTATGCACTATCTGCGCCGGGCGCGTGAGAAGGGCATTCCGATGATCGTGATCGACCCCCGCCGCAGTGACACGGTGGATGCGCTGGGGGCGGAGTGGGTGCCCATTCGTCCGGCCACGGATGCCGCCCTTCTGGCCGCCATGGCCTATGTGATCTGGAGCGAAGGGCTTCACGATCAGGCCTTTCTGGATCGGTGCTGCCTGGGTTTTGACAAGGCCCATATGCCCGCCGGGGCGGATCCGCGGGACTGTGTGCTCAGCTATCTGACCGGCGAGGCGGACGGCGTTGTCAAGACGCCGGAGTGGGCGCAGGAGATCACCGGTGTTCCGGCCTGCACGATACGGTCTTTGGCCCGGCGCTATGCAAATGCGAAGCCTGCCGTACTGATGCAGGGCTACGGCCCTCAGCGCCATGCCTATGGAGAGCAGAGCGCCCGGGGCGCGATCCTGCTGGCCTGTATGACGGGCAATGTGGGCATCAGCGGCGGCTGGGCCGGCGGTGTGGGGCGCTGCCACCGCCATCAGGAGCCCAAGCTGCCCAAGGTGGAGAATCCTTACCCCCTGGCTATTCCCGCCTACTGCTGGACGCAGGCGGTGGAGCGGGGGCATGAGATGACGGCGGTAGACGGCGTGCAGGGCGGCGAACGGCTGGAGTCCGACATCAAGATGATCCTGAATCTGGCGGGCAACTGCCTCGTCAATCAGCACGGCGACATCAACCGCACCGCCGCGCTGCTGAGAGATCCCTCTAAGTGCGAATTCATCCTGTGCAGTGACCTGTTTATGACTTCCAGCGCTAAGTTTGCAGATATTCTACTCCCGGGCGTATCCTATCTGGAGTGCGAAAATATTACGACCCCGTGGATGTGGGGCGATTTTGTCGGCTTTAACAACAAAGCTGTGGAGCCGCTTTATGAGGGGCGCTTTGAGTACGATTGGCTGAGCGAGGTGGCGGAAAAGCTTGGGCTGAAAGAGCAATTTACCGAGGGCCGCACGATGGGGGAGTGGCTGGAATTTATCTACAACGCGACCCGCCGCGCGGAACCTCAGCTGCCGGAGTTTGAGACGCTCAAGCAGGCGGGGATCTACCGCTATCGGGACAATGCCCCGAAGATCGCTTTTCGGGAGAACTGTGCCGACCCGGAAAAGCATCCTTTTCCGACGGAGAGCGGGAGGATCGAGTTATATTCGCCAAAGGTCGCCCGGACGGAATATAAGGCATATTTTCCGCCCATCCCGCGCTATGTGGCCCCGCCGGAAGGGGCGCAGGATCCGAAACGCGCGGAGTATCCATTACAGCTCATCGGCTGGCACACCAAGCGGCGCTGTCACAGCATCCACGACCAGAACCCGGCGCTGGAGCGGCTGGATCCCCAGCAGCTCTGGCTGAATCCCGCCGACGCGGCAGAGCGGGGGCTGACGGACGGCATGCTGGCCGAGGTCTGGAACGATCGGGGCAGGCTCCGCATCCCGGTGAAGGTGACGGAGCGCATCTGCACCGGCACAGCGGCGCTGGCCCAGGGAGCGTGGTATGCCCCTGACGGGAGCGGGACGGATCTGGGCGGCTCAATCAACGTGCTCACGACGCTGGAAGACACGCCCTACGCCCATGGAAATCCCCAGCACACCAATCTTGTGCAGGTGCGGCGGGTGAATGAGATAGCTGAGTAAATGAATGTTTATTCGCAATGGGAAGAAAGTTTACAATTTAGAAATTGACAGAAGGGGACAAATTCGGCTACACTGTCCTTCAGTCTTTTGAACCGAGGTGGCGTGGGTGAAACGCGAATTGGATTACTTCACCGTCGATGGAAAGCCGGGCGGGAACCAGCGCTGGTTCTGGGATCCGGTGCTGCGCATCGGCGGCTGTGCGGCGCTGTGCGCCTGCGACAGCTGCATCGCGCTGGCGCGGGCCAACGGGCTGACCGAACTCTACCCCTATGATGCGGCCTGCGTGACGCGCCGGGAGTACAAGAGATTTGCAAAGCAGATGAAGCGCTATCTCCATCCCGGCTTTCAGGGTGTGCCGAAGTTGGAGCTCTTTACGGCGGGATTGGGCAACTATCTGGCCGATCGGGGCGAAAAACGGCTCAGAATGACGGAATTCAGCGGTTTGGAGCCGGTGGAGACGGCAGCGGAGGTCATCCGGGCGGAGATCGATGCGGGATTTCCGATTCCCTGCATGATGCTCCGGCACGAGAATCCGGCGATGAAGGACTATATCTGGCACTGGTTCCTGCTCACAGGCTGGGCGGACGAGGAGGATGGCTTCTGCGTTCAGGCGACCACTTACAGCGCGTCTGAGTGGCTCAGTCTGGACACGCTCTGGAACACCGGCTATGAGGAGCGGGGCGGGCTGATTCTCTACCGCTTGGCGGAGTGAATTTAAATTCATAAATATCCGGCATTCGGGTGGGCCTTGCGGCCCACCTGCTTTTATGGGATAATAAAATACGATATAGAACAAAACGGGAAAAGGGAGGCACAAATGGCACCAAAGAAAATTGCGCTGGTGACGGATTCCTGCGCGGATCTGTCCCGGGCGCTGATCGAAGAGAACGACATCCATGTGATCCCCCTGCGCATCAGCTGCGCGGACGGGGAGTTTTCCGACGGGGTGGATATTTCCGCCGCCGATGTCTACACCCGGCTCCATGCCGGAGAACTGCCCAAGACCAGTCTGCCCACCGGCGAGGACGTGGAGCGGGTGCTGCGCACACTGGTGAAGGAGGGGTATGACGGGGCCATTGCCATTATGCTCTCCAGCGGCCTGTCCGGCACCTACAACCTGATGCGCCTGTGCGCGCAGGACGTAAAGGACGAGCTGGATGTGCGGGTCTACGACTCCAAAAGCGGCTCTCTCGGTCAGGGCATGACCGTGCTCCAGTTGGCGGAGGACATTCGCTCCGGCATGAGCTGGGAGGAACTGACCGAGCGTCGGGTGCCCGACCTGCTGGGGCGGGTGTCCCCCTTCTTCTCCGTGGATACGTTGGAATACCTGAAAAAGGGCGGACGCATCGGAAAGGTGACCGCGGCCGCGGGCACGCTGCTGAGGATCAAGCCCATTCTGACCCTTGCCTCCGACGGTCAGCTCCAGTCTGCCGCCAAGGTGCGGGGCAGGGGACAGGTCATCGACAAGCTGGTAGAGCTGGTCAAAGCGGCCTGCGGTGAGCATAAACGCTACAATCTGGCCGTGGCCAATGGCGGCGACCCCGAGGGCATGGCGCTGCTGCGGGAGAGGCTGACGGCGGCTTTGCCCGATTATGAGCTGATCCGGGAGGGCGAGATCGACGCCACCCTCAGCGTTTATATCGGCGACGGCGTGCTGGGCGCAGCAGTACAGGTGCTGGATTAAGTCGATATTGCACTAGTGCACTGCGATTTTGAAGTTTAGAACTGTATATATTTAAATGTATAAAGAGGAAAGGCGGAAGGAACATGAAATTTTCTGAAATGCCCTATGAGCGTCCGGATCTGGACGCGGTCAAGAAGCAGTACAGCGCCCTGACTGAGCGGCTGAAGGCGGCGGGGAGCTATGAAGAGGCCCGCGCCGTATTTTTGGAGAAGGAGGAGCTGGACAAGCACGTCCAGACTCTGGCCACCCTCTCCCATGTCCGTCACAGCATCGACACCCGGGACGCCTTCTATGATGCCGAGGCGAAGTTCTGGAATGCCGCTGAGCCGGAACTGCAGGAGTATACCCAGGCCTGGACCCGGGCTATGCTGGACGGCGCGTTCCGGGCTCAGTTTGCCGCGCAGTTCGGCGAGCTGATGTTTGTGAATGCCGAGATCGAGCTCAAGACCTTCTCACCCGAGATCATCCCGGAGCTCCAGCAGGAAAACGAACTGGCGCAGGAGTATGAGAAGCTGCTGGCCTCCGCCCAGATCCCCTTTGAGGGCGGCGTCTACACCATCTCCCAGATGACCCCCTTCAAGTCCGACCCGGACGACGCGCGCCGTCTGGCGGCATGGAAGGCCGAGGGTCAGTGGTACAAGGACAATCAGGGCAAGCTGGATGGCATCTACGACCAGCTCGTCCATCTGCGGGACACCATGGGCAGAAAGCTGGGCTATGAGGGGTATACCACCCTGGGCTACTACCGCATGGGCCGCAACTGCTACACCAAGGAGGATGTGGAGCAGTTCCGTCTGGCGGTGCAGAAGTATCTCGTCCCGGTGGCTGACGGCATTTACCGGGAGCAGGCCAAGCGGCTGGGCAAGCAGTAGCCCATGAGCTTTGCCGACAATGCGCTGGAATTCCGCTCCGGCAATCCCCGCCCTGTGGGTACGCCCGAGCAGATCCTGGAGCAGGGGCGGAAGTTCTACAATGAGCTCTCCCCCGAGACCAGCGCGTTCTTCAACATGATGATGGACAACGAGCTGCTGGACGTGCTGTCCACCGAGGGCAAAGAGGGCGGCGGCTACTGCACCAGCATCCCCGACTACGGCGTGCCCTTCATCTTCGCCAACTTCAACGGCACCCAGGGCGATGTGGAGGTGGTCACCCACGAGGCCGGCCACGCCTTTGCGGCCTATATCAACCGGGACCGCATCCCGATGAGCACCGTCTGGCCCAGCATGGAGGGCTGCGAGGTGCACTCCATGTCCATGGAGTTTATGGCCTGGCCGTG
>USIZ01000032.1 GCA_900554855.1 uncultured Eubacteriales bacterium
GCCGAGGAGCAGGTCGAGCAGGGGAAGGCGCTGCCCGTGTGCCGCCAGCGGTGTGGCGCTGGACAGGATGTCCACCCCGCTCAGCGTCTGGGGATAGGGGTAAGCCGTCATCAGCGATGGAAAGGACACCGCCAGCGCAATGCGCCCCACGATGGCAGGATTGGCGAAGTTGTGGCCGATGCCGCCAAAAAGCTGCTTTGTCACCAGAATGGCCGCCGCCGCGCCCATGATGGGCAGGTAGAGCGGCATGGTGCTGGGCAGGTTGAAGGCCAGCAGCAAGCCAGTGACCACGGCGGACAGATCGCCGACGGTCTGCTTTTCATGGCGCAGGACGCACCACGCCCACTCCATTGCCACACAGGCGGCCACCGTCACCGCCGTCACCAGCAGGGCGCGCAGGCCGAAGATGACCACGGACGCGATCAGCGCCGGCAGGAGCGCGAGAATGACGTTTGCCATGACCCGCCGGGTGGTCAGTGATGCGCGCACATGGGGCACGGGTGAGACCACCAGATGACTGGTATGCACTTCCATCAGCTTTTGCCTCCCTTCTGATGGCTGTTCAAGTATCGTTTGGCCAGGCCGACCATTTGGGTCAGCGGACGCTTGGCGGGACAGACATAGCTGCACGTTCCGCAGCCGATGCACAGGTCTGCCATCAGCTTGTCCAGCGCCTGGGTGTCATAGCGCAGGTAGGCGTCCCGAATATCCAGTGGGGACAGGCCCACAGGGCAGGAATTGATGCACCGACCGCAGCGGATGCAGTTCTCTGCGTTGGGCCGCTGGGCGGACTTTGCGCCGAAGGCCAGCAGGCCGTTGTTCTGCCGGGTAATGGGGTAATTCACATCCATCTGGGCGCTGCCCATCATGGGTCCGCCCACGATGACCTTGCGCGGCTCCTCCCGGGTTCCGCAGAAAGCCAGTACATCGGCGATGGGGGTTCCAATAGGTACCTCCAGGTTTTTCGGATGTGCCACTGCGTCCCCGGCCACCGTGAGCCGCTTGTTCACCAGCGGCATTCCGGTCTTCAGGAACTTGCCGATGCTGGACACGGTAGTGACATTCAGCATCATGACCCCCACACTGGTATGCCGTGCGCCCCGGGGAACGGTGCGGCCGGTGGCATTGTGAATGAGGATATTCTGGGCGCCCTGGGGGTAACGGGATTCCAGCACGCAGACACCGATGCCCGGATCTTCTTCCGTTTTCCGCTGCATCAGATCAATGGCCGCCGGTTTATTGTCCTCGATGCAGATCAGACACTTCGGAATGCCAAGCCACTTCAGGCAGGCATGGATGCCGTCCAATATCGTGTCCGGGTGCTCCAGAAACTCCCGGTTGTCTGTGGTCAGATAGGGCTCGCACTCCGCGCCGTTGATGAGCAGAGTGTCGATCTCCGCAAGGTTTTTCGGCATCACCTTCACGTCCGTCGGAAAGCCCGCACCGCCGAGGCCGACAATGCCAGATTGTTCCAGTGCGGCAATAAAGCCGGCCAGATCCGTGACCTCCGGCGGGCAGATGGCCGGATCCGGAGTCTGCGCCCCGTCAGTCTCGATAACTACCACGGTCTCCGCCTTGCCAAAATTGTACAAAATCGGCTCCACGGCGATTACAGTACCGGAAACACTGGAGTAAATATGCATACTCACCTTAGCCGTTGCCCGGCCCACCATAGTACCTACCCAGACCTTGTCCCCCTTTTTGACGCAGGGCTCGCAGGGCGCACCGACGTGCTGATTCATAGGCAGGATGACTTTGGGCGGTACCGGCAGATATTCCGTCGGGAAATTTGCCGTATCCTTGTGATGCGGCACTTTGACACCGCCGCCGTTGACCAGACGGCTCAACCTCTGCAACATATGCGCCCCTTCTTTCTGAGTGACTTTTATAAATTACATTTACTAATGTATTTTATATTGTAGTGAATATTTTGTTGTGATGCAACCACTTTTTGTACAATCATTTTATTGTCAGAAAACAATGTTTGTATAATTACCACAATTCCGCCGCTAATTGGCAAAAGAATTGTGAAACATATATCAAAGTTGGCGCTATCCTGTACTTTCAGGTCATTTTTGTAACTATTCATAGTCTGCCGCCCTCATAAGCAACGCGGAATCGATGGCTGAACGGCTAAAATTTAAGACCCGTATCGCCACGGCTGCGCAGTGGCGATACGGGTCTCTCTGTTTTTTCTTGTTCACGGCTCCTGCAGCTCCAGGAACAGCGGCACCGCCGGATTGCCGCAGTCCCGGCTCCAGACCGTACAAAAATCTACATCCGGCAATTCCGGCAGCGAACAGTGGGTCAGCCCGGGATGGTTGCAGGCTTGATGATATTGGTTGAAGGCCGCCACGCCTGATCCGAATTCTACTGCTGCCATCTGCGCCTTCAGGTCCGGCACCCGCAGGAGATGGGGCGTAAAGCCCGCCTGCTGACAGCTCTGGCGCATCAGATCAGAGACAACGTCCGACTCCTCCAATTCCACCTCCACAAAGGTTTCTTCTGAAAAATCCCGGAGCGACAGCGACGGCTTTTGCGTCAACGGAGATGTCTTTGGAAAAACGATCTCATTGTGGAGCGCATACAGGTGCTTCCACTGAAATTCCGAACGCTCCTCCACGTCCAGTTGGAGAGTAACTGCAAGGTCGGCATCCCCTGTGCGCACCGCCTCCAGCAATTCATGAAAGGAATAACGCAGACTGGACACCTCCACGCCCGGATATTGCGTGCGGAAACGCTGGATCCAGTCATACAGCGTCTGATCCATGAGCTGGCCCTCCAGCATGGCAATGCGCAGCCTTCCCTCTTCTCCGGAAAAGGCCCTCCGCGCCCTGTCCAGCAACGCGTCAAACTGCCCGGTCAGTTCCGTCAGACCGGTGCACAAGATCTCCCCCTGGGCCGTCAGCCGATAGGATTTCCAGCCACGCACAAACAGCGGAAAACCCAATTCCGTTTCCAGCGAGGAGATCTGGCGGCCAAAGGTAGGCTGGGTCATATAGAGCTTCTCTGCCGCCTCTGTAAAGCTGCCGGAGTGTGCCGCCTCCAGAAAGCATCTGATCTGCACCGATGTCACATCAGCTCTCTCCTCTCCTGACTTTTTTCTTATTATACCGCTCCATCGTTCTCGTTCAACCAACCGGAAAAGTAGGTATATATGCTGTTTTTATCGCATTTTTATCGCTTTCAATATCTGAAAGGACTCCTTCCGATAATCGTTCTGGCACGGTCCGTCTCTATCTGCTACGATGAAATCAGAAGAAAAAACCTATTTTTAAAAAAAGGAGCAAATCATTATGGCAATTCAGAAAGCAGCAAACGTAAAGCTGGTCATCCAGCCCGTCATCGGCATCATGGTACATGAGTATGTGTTCGAGGGCCCCTGCCGTTTCGGCGCTGGGGAAACTCTGACGCTGGAATTTGACCGCATGGTGGGTGCAGACGGCTACAAGGCATTCCGGGATAATCTGGCCAAGTACATCCAGCCTGAGCCGGATTTTGAAATGCTGGAGCCGGTCAGCTGTGAGATTACTGAAAGCTTTGAAGTCACCGAGGCTATGATGGCTGAGCTGACAAAGAACGATCCGAAGGTGGACGTCTATCTCTTCACCTCCATTGGCCGCACCTATCCCATTGTACTGGCGCTGGCCACCCGCACGAAGAAGCCATTCATCTGTCTGCAGGAGTGCTGCGACAAGACGCAGGTGCCCGCCATGCTCCGTGCCCGCGGGCTGGAGTGCGTGTCCGAGATGACCTGGGAAGAGACAGTCAAGAAGATGAAGGCGTACCGGCTCAAGAAGGTGCTCAGCAAGAGCAAAATGCTGCTGGTCACCCGGGCCTTCACCAACTCTGCACTGGTGTCCGCCTGCGACGGCTTCATCAATATCGACGACGCTGCCCAGCGGCTGGGCTTTGGCTATCAGTGTGTGGATGTGCATGAATTTCTGGATCAGTCCCATATGGAGGGTACGCCCTGTCCCACGCTGCCTACCCGTAAGCCCATACAGTTCACCGCTGCCGACCGGGCCGAATGGGAGGCTATGGCGGATAAGCTCATCGCCGGAGCCGGCTCCTGCAATGTGGCCAAGGACGAGGTGGTCAACGGTCTGCGCTTCTACGCCACGGTAAAGAAGTTTATGGATCACTACGAGTGCAACGCTTTCTCCGCCCCCTGTCCTGAAATGTGCGCCACGACCCGGCTGAATGAGGAGCACATGACCCCCTGCTTCGCCCACTCTCTCCTGAACGCTGAGGGGATCTCCTCTGCCTGCGAGTATGATATTCCCGGCCTGGTGGCTCAGATCATGCTGTCCGGCGCGGCAAAAGCCGGAGCCTACATGGGCAACTGCGTGCCGCTGTACTATGAGGCCGACGGAAAGACCGTCGCCACCTTTATGGCTCCTTCCAACGACCTGCAGGACAAAGTGAACGCGATGACCGACGAGGAGCGCGCCAACCTCATCATCACCTTTCACTCCTCCATCAACCTGCAGATGCGGGGCTATGACGCCGAGCCTTTGAGCTATGACATCCGCAATTACACCGCCTCCGGCTGGGGCCCCACCATGCGCCACGACTTCCGGGAAAACAAGGGTGAGACGCTGACCATGGCCCGCATTTCCCCCGATGCCAAGACGCTGTTTGTCGCCCGGGGCACCGTTGTCGCCGGCACCGGCGAGCAGATGAGCGGCTGCACACAGGGCGTACTGTTCATGGTAAAGGACAGCAAGGACTTCTTCCATAAGCAGTGCAATGTGGGCAACCACGTCCCGATGGTCATGGCGGACTGCTTTGACGAGATCGTCGAGCTGGGTCATCTGCTGGGGCTGAATGTGGTCACCGCCTGAGATGACACAGCAGGAATTCACCGCCGCACTGGCAGAGAACCGGACTCGTGCGGAAGAGATCGCGGCTGCGCTGCCCCGTGCATCCGATGAGGAAACGGAAGCTCTGGTACGGGAATTTATCTCCTGCAAGTATTTTCTGACCGACGAGGAAATGGTCACAGATGATCTCATTCAGCTGGGCGACAGGAGCACAGAAAAGCTGGCTGATCTTCAGAAGGGCGGGCTGCGCTATGCGGACAAAAACGCAGGCTGCACGACCGCCGGCTCCTCCACCATCAAGAAGGTATTGCTGGCTATGGCGCTGGGCAAGGCCATCGGCACAAAGCTGAATGCAGATGATGTGGCCTATGCTGAAACGATTCCTCAGCTGGCCCGGTTGGTGATCCGTGTCCGGGCGGACAGCCGGTCGGACACGGAAAGTGGGAATTGACATGACATTGGAAGAAAAACAGGAGCAGCTCATTGCACAGATCAACGCCATCGGCGACTGCTTCGACCAGTACAGTTATCTGATTGTCCGCTCCCATGATCTGCCGCCCTATCCCGAAAAATACCGCACAGAGGAATATCTGGTCAAAGGCTGTCAGTCCAAGGTATGGATCCACACTGCGTTTCCCGGCGGGGAGCTCCGCCTGGACTGCGACAGCGATGCGCTGATCCTGAAAGGCGTGCTGGCCATTCTGCGCGATCTGACAGAGGGAGCTTCCGCCCGGGAGCTGGCTGCGTTGGAGTGGAGCTTTCTAGACCGCACGGAGTTGGGCGCCACCTTTACCTCCGCACGCAGCGCCGGAATGCGGCGGGTGCTTCAAACGCTTCATCAGGATGCCCTGTCGGCAATCAGTCAGCCAAAAAAGACAAATATAAAATCATGAAGCACCCCTGAAAACAGGAAATCCTACCGCAGCACTCCCGACTTGGGAAGCTGCGGTAGGATTTTTTACGCAACAGCAGCGCAAGAGAACGATCAGATCAATGCCTTAGCCGCATTCGTACCGGCGAGGAAGCCGGAGGACAGCGCCCAGGACATGTCATTGAGCACCTGGCGCTTGACGCCGCTCATGACGGTATGGCGGCCGGAGGCAAAGTCACCGGTGACAAACAGGCCGTCCACCAGACCGCCGTCGGCACGGTACGCCTGCATCTCCGCATTGACGCGTACGCCGCCGAAGGCACCGTCGGTGCCCAGTTTGCCGCTCATGGCGTAGAACGGTCCCTCGCTCAGCGGCACCATGGTTGTGGGATCTTTGAAGCAGTCCCAATCCTCCCCGGCAGCGCAGGCGGCGTTATAGCGCTCCACGGTCTCCTTCAGCACAGCGGGATCCAGACCAATCTGCTCCGCCAGCGCCTCGACGGTGTCCGCCTTGGCCACCTCATGGCGGCCCTTGGCGATGGCCTCCTCGAACCAGCCGTCGATCTCCTCATAGGGCGGCAGGGGCGGCATGCCGAATACGTCGGAATCGCCGTGATCTTCATTGTGCTGGGTGTCGGCAATGATCTTTTTCAGCGTATTGGCCGAATAAAGGAAGAAGGACTTGCCCTTCGGCCGCCGAATGATGATGTGGCCGGTATCGAAGGGATCGATACGGGGGACCAGCGGCTCCGCCACAAAGCGCTTTCCGGTCAGGTCTACCAGAATGGCGCAGTCCGCGTGGGTCAACGGGTCAAACTTGGAGCGGTCACCCATGCCGCACAGCGGCCCCATGATGCGCAGGCAGAAGCTGTCCCAGTCCACGAAGGCGCCCGCCTGCTCCGCAATGGGAATGCCGTCGCCGGTGTAGGCCGGGTTCTGGTGGGCGCTGGGCAGAACCTCCGCCTCATTGAAGCCGGGCAGAACCTTGTCTACGATCTCCTTATTGCAGATCCAGCTGCCGCAGGCGAGGATGCACACCCGGCAGTTCACCTTGACCTCCCCCTCGGGGGACTCAGCCACAATGGCAGAGATGCGGCCATTGGTAAGTTCCGCCCGGAGCGCCCGGTGTTCCGTCAGCACCTCCACCCCCAGCTTTTCGCAGCTGCGGGCCATGGCGGCCATCATATAGCGGCCGGAACCGTTGTGGAAGCCATCGATCTGCGGCCCGGGCTGGCCGCCCACCGGAATGTCAAACACATAGGGCCGGGCCTCGTACTTGGCCAGCACCTCGGGGTCCTCATGGGCGGCGTACCAGTCAAAGAATGCACCGGTGCCCAGAATGGCGTTTTTCACCAGCTTGGGATCCAGCTTCCACATGGTCAGATCCATCATGCCCCGGATAAACGCATTGGACTGATCGGGGATATTCCGCTCCGCCTGCCACTGACTGCGAAACGTCCGCATAGTGGAGGCAAACAGCATGCCGCCACCGGTGAATTTGGCCTTTTCCAGCACAATCACCTTTCCCCCGGACAGCTCGGCCGCCCGGACAGCGGCCACCATACCGCTGCCGCCACCGCCGACCACCAGAATATCACAGTTCATCTCTCTCATTCCAATCCGCCTCCCTGCTTCATTTCACATTAGAAATTATATTTGATTATAAGCTTATTTCAGCGCCTCAGCCACCGCGTCCGCACAGGTGCGGCCGTCCACCATGGCCTTGACCACCAGAGACTGGCCGGTGCGGCAGTCTCCGCAGGCAAACACGCCGGGAACGTTGGTCGCATATCCATCGGCGGCAATATTCGTGCGCTCGCCGGTCTCCACTCCAAAGGCCCGGGCCAGCTCCGCCTTGGGGCCGATGAAACCGGCGGCCACGATCAGCATCTCACAGGGAAGCTTCTTCTCGGAGCCGGGGATCTCGGTCAGGGTGAGCCGACGGCCCTCGTCATAGGAGGCGGCCAGGTCCACCGTGACAACGGCGGCCAGATTGCCCTCTGCGTCGGCCTCCACGGCCTTGACCGTAGTCTGATAGACATGAGGATCCCGGCCAAAGACGTGCTCGCACTCCTCCATACTGGTGTCCACCTTGTGCTCCGGCTCATGGACGGGATAGACATGGTGGATATAGGCGGGAACGGGGTTCCGGGGCAGCATCTCGATCTGGGTCAGGCCGGCGCATCCCTGACGGATGGCAGTGCCAACGCAGTCACTGCCGGTGTCGCCGCCGCCGACCACGACCACCTGCTTGTCCTTGGCAAAGGTGGGCTCGTCGCCATCCAACACGGCCTTGGTGCTGGCGGTCAGGTACTCCACGGCGGGCAGAATGCCGCGCACATGCTCTGCACCCTCCAACTTGAGGGAGCGGGCGTTGCCGGTGCCGACACACAGGATAACGGCGTCATAGCCCTTCACGATCTCGTCGGCGTTGTCGGCATTCACGGGCGTGCCGAGCTTGAAGGCGACGCCGCGCTTCTGCATGGCCTCGACCTTGCGGGCGATCACGCCCTTTTCCAGCTTCATGTTGGGGATGCCGTACTCCAGCAGACCACCGGCGCGATCAGCCCCCTCATAGATCGTAACGGAAAAGCCCTTGTCCGTCAGGCGCTCGGCAGCGGACAGACCGCTGGGACCGGCGCCGATGACGGCCACCCGCTTGCCGTTGGCGGGCGCGGCGGCGTCCTGCTTGCCGGAACGATAGTGCTCCTCGATGACAAAGCGCTCCAGACGGCCGATGCCGACGGACTGGCCGCGGATGCCGCGGGTACAGTTGGACTGGCACTGCTTCTCCTGGGGGCACACCCGGGAACACATCTCGGGCAGCATGGAGGCAGAGCGGATGAGCTGATAGGCGCCCTCATAGTCGTGCGCACGCACTCTGGCAATAAAGTCCGTGACCGGCACACCGGCGGGACAGGCCTTCTGGCACCAGTGGGTGGGGCACTTCAGGCAGCGGCCGGATTCGTTCAGGGCCTGCTCTTCGGTATAGGTGGCGTCCACCTCGTCAAAGGAGGTGATGCGCTCTTCCACGCTCAGACGCCGGTTTGCGGTGCGGCTGGGGTCCATATTGGGATCCGCCACCGGGGTAAAGATACTGTTATCAGGCAAAAACATGGTGCACTCCTCCTTCTCAGTTGCGCTTGCTGTCGATGTAATCCACGGCGTTGATGCCCGAGGTATAGGCGGAGGCAACTGCCCACGTCAGCTCGGAAATAACCGCCAGACGGCCGCGAATGTGCATGGCAGAGGTGGCGTCGCCGCCGGCGTACAGGCCGGGGATCACGCTGCCGTCGTTGCGGATGCAGCGGCACTGGCCGTCCACCATCACGCCGCCCAGCGCAGCCTCGGAGAAGCGCTGGCCATAGATGGCGTAGTAGGGGCCGTGGTCAGCGATGGGCTTCAGGAACTTGGCATCCTTGCCGAAGTCCTCGTCCACGCCCTTGGCGCAGAACTCGTTGTAGCGGCGGACGGTCTCCAGAAAGGCGTCCACAGGAATGCCGCACTTCTCCGCCAGCTCCTCCAGCGTATCCGCCTTTCTGGCAGGCTTTTCAAGGGTGCACTCCTCCTCCAGGTCGGCCAGCCAGGTCTCATAGAGATTCTTCTTGGAGGCCATGGCGGGATTGTTGATAAAGCGGTTGGCGATCTCGGTCAGGTTGTCCAGACTCTGGATGGACCAGGAGATCTCCTTGGGCTGCTCCGCAATGTGGGGAGTCATACCGAAAAGGTGGCCAGTCTCATCAATCCAACGCTTGCCGTTCAGGTTGATCTGGAGCATCTCAGGCTCCAGCGCATAGTCGGCCAGAGAGTTGTTGAAGGGGTGATGCTTGGGGCCGAAGCCGGAGATAGCGGTGCGCTCCGGGATGGGCTCCACGCCCAGATCGCGCAGCATATCGATGCCGTCGCCGGTGTCGGTGGGGACGGAGAAGCGATGGATGGGGGTCTCGCCCTGGAAGAACCAGGGGGCAAACTCGCGCAGCTTCTCGTCGCTCTTGCCGAAGCCGCCGCACTGGAGGATGACCACAGGGGCGGAGATATGAACCTCGCCGCCGTCATCGGCGCAGAGCACGCCGCTGATCGCGCCGTTCTCGTCCAGTTCCAGTTTTTGAGCGGCGGTGGACATCAGAATCTCAACGGGCAGATGCTCATCGCGGATGGCGTCCAGCATGGTGTACTTCACATAGGTTCCGCCATAGCCGGGGCCGATGGCCTCGTCGCGGCAGTTCAGATTGTCATACTTGCGCTCGGGGAAGTCCAGCAGGCCGGGACCGTAGATGGGACCGTGGGCGTCCGCGTCGCCCAGATTGACCAGATGGTAGACCTGATGGGCGGTGCCGAACTCGCACAGCCAGTCGAAGAAGTCAGAACAGCCGTAAACGGCGGTGCGGAGCACGTCCTCACCCAGAATAAGATCGGAAGAGC
>USIZ01000033.1 GCA_900554855.1 uncultured Eubacteriales bacterium
CTTTCCGGGCGATGCCGGCGCGGGAAACCAGACGGCCGAAGCGGCCAAAACCGTTAATGCCAACTTTGATGCTCATGAGAGAACACTCCTTTTCACTGATTGTGATTGCAATACAGGGTTCTATTGAACTACGCCGCTATTATAATCCGAATTGTTTCATTTTGAAAGAGGGAATCCGAAAATTCAGCGTTTTCACGGTTTGAAGCGGGTGAAATATGAAAAGTGACCTCTTTAGCATCGTCATTATCACTAAAGAGATGAAAAAATATCATAAATAGGCAACATTTCATGCAATAAAAAGCACTTTTTTAAAAGTTTTCTGAAAAAATCCTTTCATACATGCGAGCAGCTTCGGCAAAATTCGACACGATTCGACATCGTTCTTGCGCCGTGTGGAAGGATTTGCTATACTTAACTTAAATAAGCGGCCCATCAGCATGGGCAACCTAATATGCAGAGGAGTGAGCGAGGTGAGTGAATGCGTGATTTCAAACTTTCCGGCCCGGCATGGTTTGATGCCAGTCCGGAGCCGGTGATCCTTGCGCACGATGGAGACACGGCCTATTACAACGCTGCGGCAGCCGCACTGGCGGAGCGGAGCGGCTGGACGCTGAAGGAAGATGCCCCACTTCCGGAGCCGCTGCGGGCGATCGACGGGGTGGGCGTGCAGACGCTGGAACTGGCCGGAGAGCACTGGGTGTGCCGAACGGAACGACTGAAGGCGGGATTGCTGATCTGTTTGACGCTGAGTCCGGCTTCAATCACTGTGCCGCTGGAGCGGTTGGCACAGCTGGCGGAGCAGATGCGCCTGCCTTTGGGCAGTTTGATCGGCGTCAGTCAGCTGTTGGCACAGTCCGACGGGGAGCGCACGGAGGAAAAAACAAGTCAGTATCAGAGCATACAGCGCAAGAGCTATTACACGCTGTTGAGAATACTGAATACGCTGGAGACATTGGGCAGCCTGTCGGACGGACGCCGTCCTTTTCAGGGAGAACCGCTGGATCTGGGCGGACTGTGCGCCGAGGTGGTACGCCGGGTGCAGAGCGTCTGTGACGAGGTCGGCTGTGCAGTAGAGCTCCGGCAGAACGGGGGCAACCTGCTGGTGCAGGGGGAGGATGACCTGCTGCGCCAGATGCTTTACCATTTGATCTCCAATGCCATCCGCGCTGCGGGGGATGGAGGACAGGTCACGCTGGAGTTGGAACAATGCAGAGAAAAAGACCGCCGCTGGGTGCGGCTGGTCATCTGGGACAGCGGCGGCGGCTTCAAGCCGGAGCAGCTTGCCCGGGCGTTTGATCCGGCCCAGGGTGCGGCGGGGCTCTCCGACCGGTCGGAAGGACTTGGTATGGGGCTTGTGCTCTGCAAGCGCGTTGCGGAGCGGCATGGCGGACGCCTGGCGGTGATGACTGGCGCAAGCGCGGTGACGGCGGTGGAGCTGCCCCTGTGCGACGGGCTGTCCTTTGGCACCCTGCATTCTCCGTCCGACCTCAGCGGCGGGTTCAACGAAACGCTGGTTCAGCTGTCGGATGTGCTGCCATGGCAGTGCTTTGCAGAGGAAGCGTGAACGGCTGTCATAAAATGTGAATAGTGCCGGGTGTCTATGCGGACACCCGGTACTTTCCTGAAAAGGATGCGATCAAAATGGAACTGCGGATTGCCCGGCAGGCGGATCTGCCCCGGCTGCTGGAGATTTATAATTATGAAGTCACCCATGGTGTGGCCACGCTGGACGTCCACCCTCAGACAATGGAGCAGCGACAGGCGTGGTTTGATGCGCACAATGTGGAAAATCATCCGCTCTATGTGGCGGAGCAGAATGGTGTTGTGGCCGGTTACGCCAGTCTGTCCGCCTACCGTGAGAAAGAGGCCTTCGCTTCTACCGTAGAGCTCTCCATCTATGTGGCCCCGGAGTGCCGGCGGCAGGGGGTTGCGGCGGCACTGATGGAGTTCATTCTGCAAAAGGCGCGGGAGGACGCACGCACACACAATGTGGTCAGTGTCATCACCGCAGGGAATGAGGCCAGCATCAGGCTTCATGAGCGGTTTGGATTTACCTTCTGCGGTACTGTGCCGGAGGTGGGCGTCAAATTTGGCCGCCTGCTGGATATTGATCATTACAGCTTGCTCGTATAGCAGAAACAGAGCCCTTCGCGCCAGGCGCGAAGGGCTTTCCGTTTGCGGCAAATTGAACTGCTTGAATCGTTGAGGTGGGGGTGCTCAATCCATGGCAAAGCCCCAGAAGGGGAGCTCAAATGTCTCCGGGAACTTCCCGCCGCCGGGGACGAGAATGCAGTCCTCCCGCAGCTCCCCCTGGCCGTCATGCCAGAAGGCGGGGGTGCGCACCTCTGCGCTGGTGCAGCCAAGCGTCTGCATCATCATCTGTCCGGACTCTGCGGCGTCGCCGTCAGGAAAGAGCAGCTCCCGCAGGGTGAGCTTGCCGTCTTCCCGGTCACCCAGGCAGATCCCCGGCGCACCGTTCAGCTCAAACTGCCAGAGTCCGCCGCCGTAGAGCTCGCAGTAGGTCTGCTGGAGCTTGAATGCTTTTTCCGGTGCTTCGATATGGGGGCGGCCGGTCAAAAATGCTTCCCGCTGGCGTAGATAGTCCTCCGGGGCGATGGGGGAGACGCTTCCGGTCACAGGAGCGGGGGCGTCGAGAGTGATGCACCGATGGAAGAATACGCTCCGGGTGCCCAGAATGTTCTGATACCACCGGCGCAGGGACTCGCTGGCCGGGACAAAGCAGACGAAATCGTTGCCCCGCAGATAGCCTTCCACGCCGCTGCGCCAGATCGTCCTGCCGCCATAGCCGCAGCCCCGGTGCTGTTCCGGCGTACCGAGGGCGTAGAGGTAAGAGCAGGAATAACGCCTGCTGTTTGCATGGAGTGTATAACCGTCCAGCAGATAGATGGCGCTGCAAAGTGTGCCGTCCACTTCGGCAACCACGCCGTCACCGGGGCGGTAGCACCGGTCGAAATAGACGTCTGCACAGGCGGTGTCTCCGTCATAAGCTGCGCTCCAGATCTCCCTCAATGCGCGCTCGTCTCCGGGTTGAGTGAGGCGGTAAATGGGTTTGCTCATATCAATTCCTCCCCAATTATGTAACAAAATTGTAGTCGGAATTGATATGCCCGTCAAGGGCATAAAACGAAAGCCCTCCGCATGTGCAGAAACTTTATATTCCTTTACTTCTTTCGGGCACAGCTCCACAAGCGCTTCAAGCGTTATCTGTACACAATATTATTTTATTAGAACATAAGCTGAAGGCCCATTGCGATGATCCACATATATGCACATGTCTTTGGGATCATCAGCAATCCGACCTCGGGCTTTGTTTTGCTGAACAGTGTCACCGGAATGTAACAACCAAAAGAGATGAGAATTGCTGCAACCATCCGTGTCATATGATAGCCGTTTGCGTTGCCTGAAATGGCATAAAGAATGATCACGCCGATGCCGGTCACGGCAAAGACTGCATTTCGGAGCACGGACAGTTTCCTGTTTCCGTCATCCGCACACCAGTTATTCTGCGGCAAAAGGCAGATGAGGATCCGGATGATTGCCGAAATCCAGATCATTGCTGCCACGGGGATCGGCATCCTGAGATCAGGAAAGGTAGATTGCCAGACGTACATCAGAATAATATAAAATGCGGTCATCGTAATGGAAGACACCTGTAAGCCAATTCCAAGCTGTCTCTTGATCCGGTCATTGCTTCCATGCACGGCCCGGATGATTCTGGGCACGAGATGGAACGCATCTCCACCGCAGAGGGTCAAGGTCAGGATGCCATAGAGAACAAACAATGAACTTCCCTTGGAAAATACAAAAAACAGGATCCCCGCAGTCAGGTCAAACAGCAGATAGGCTGCGTCAAAGACCGCCTCCATCAGATCCGGCATCTTTGGCTTGTAATTGCTCTGTCTCATTTTTGCCCCTCCTTGTATTTCCTCATGCATTCATCCGCATTATCATGGATTCTGCAAAAGATGCTGATGCAGATATCCTTCTCCTCCTGAGTCAGCCCGCTCAGAACGTCTTTGGAAAACTGCGCCTGAACTTGCGTCCCGGCGTCTATAATAGGGGCGGAACGGTCGGTCAAAGTGATTTCAATTCGCTTTTTGTTGCTCTTGTTTTGAACCCGTCTGATCAGACCTTTGCGCTCCAGACTTTTCAGCGAAACAGATACATGTGATTTTGTCGATTTACGGATCATTACGATATCTGCTGCCGTATTGTGCTGCGGATTGCTGTGCAGAAACATAAGGATATCATACTCCATCTGTGTCAGGTCGTATCTGGCACAAACCCTGCCGGCAAGCAGTTCGTAGTAATCTGTGATCGTCTTATGCTGATCCCAGAATTGCATTGTTGCCCTCCTTTATCGTTCTATTTTGAACGATTATACGCTGAGGCATTCTGTTTGTCAAGGAACAAAGCAGACAGCAGAATCGTAGATCCTGCACGTGCCAAAAGTCCCATGTCCAACATCTTGATGATGCGGACATGGGACTTGACGTGTCATTTCACCAGACTTATTTTACGAATCCAGGCAAAGAACGGGCCACAATTCAGGTCAGGCGACCTCGCTGTTTTTTCTGGAAGCGACGTACTTGTCGGCGATCCTGCGGATTTTTTTCAGGCTGAAGGAGCCCATACCGCCCTTCAGACGGGGATCCAGAATATCGCGGACGCCGTCACCGAACATTGCGGCGGCAAAGACCATGATGGTGATGGCCAGACCGGGGGCGAGACCGATCCAGGGAGCGGTGTACATCTTGCTGCGGCCCTGAGAGGTCAGAATATAGCCCCAGGAGGGGGTATTGATGTTGACGCCGAAGCCGAGGAAGTTCAGGGTGGCTTCCATCATAATGGTGCCGCCCAGGCTGTTGGCCAGGTTCATGAGTACCAGGGGGAGAATGTTGGGCAGAACATGGTACACCATACGCCAGACATTCTTGCCGCCCAGCATTTTGGACATATTGCAGTAGCCGCTGTCCTTCACGGAGATGGCGGCGGAGCGGATCATGCGCGAGCCGCCGATGCCGCCGGGGATGGACAGCACGATGATCATAGGCAGCATACCGGAGCCGAGCATAGTCATCATAATGAGCATAATGAGCATTCCGGGGATGCACTGCCATGCGTCAATGAATCGCTGGAGGATCAGGTCGAACTTGCCGCCAATGACTGCGCTGGCCACGCCGATGACCACCGAGATCACGGTGGAGAGGATAGTGCAGGTGATGCCCAGAATGACGGAGGTACGCGCACCATAGATCATGTAGCTGAGCATATCCACGCCCATAGCATCGGTGCCCAGCGGGTGCTGGAGAGAGGGGGCTTTGCCGGCATCGATCAGGCTGGAGGCCAGCATGCCGTTCTCCATTTTCTGCGGGGCGAGCACATCGGCGAAGATGGCAACCAGAATGAAGAAGATCAGAACGACCATGCCGAAGAAGGCGACCTTCTTGGTGCGCCAGAGCAGAGATAGGAATTCGACAAATTTGTTTTTCTGCTTATGTGCAGTATTTTTCTCTTTCATTTGTTCCGCCTCCCTTATTCCAGATTCACGCGGGGATCGCACCACTTATAGGCCAGATCCACCACAAGGTTGACGATCATAACAAAGATGGCCATGATGACGGTGCAGCCCTGAGCGAGAGGATAGTCCCGGTTGTTCAGCGCGGTCACCAGCTGCTGGCCGATGCCGGGGATGTTGAACATGTTCTCGATGACCACATTGCCGCCCAGAATGCCGGCCGCCGCGCCGCCGAACAGAGTGATGACGGGGATCAGTGCGTTGCGGAAGGCATGGGAGTACATGACCCGGCTCTCTTTGGCGCCCTTGGCCCACGCGGTGCGGACGTAGTCCTGCCGCATGACTTCCAGCGTCATGGTGCGCACGGCGCGGATGTTGTTGCCGGCGCCGGTCAGCGCACCCACAATGGCGGGGACGAGGAACATCTTCATATTGAGGAAGAAGTTCTGGAATATGCTGACATAGGTCAGCGGAATGGAGAAGCCCCACCAGACAGCCGGATAGACCAGCACCATGGTGCCGATCCAGAATACCGGCACACTGGCCAGTACCACGGCCAGCGTGCGGATGATGACGTCCGCAAGGCTGTCCGGATGAGCCGCGCAGATCAGACCCAGCGGGATGGATATAATGATGGTGAACAGCAGCGTGAGCACGCCGAGCTCCAGCGTGACGGGCATCTGGGCGCTGATGACGTCCCACACGCTGTCGCCGCGGAAGAGGCAGTCGCCCAGATCACCGCGAAGGATGCCGCCGATCCAGCTGAAGAACTGGACGACTGCGGGCTTATCCAGCCCCAGCTTGGCCTCTGCCTCCTCATAGGTGATGACCATGCCGTTCTGCTTATAGTTGTAAACGACCTGATCCACGGCGCTGCCGGGGACGGCACGCATCAGCGCGAACACGATGACACATACCAAAAGCATGGTCGGGATCAGCAGAAGCAAACGCTTGATAACATATTTTCCCATAGTTTTGCCTCCTTATCAGCCCTGAACCATGTGGCATGCGACCATGTGGCCGCCGCCCACGTCCTTCAGAATGGGTTCTTCCGTTCTGCAGCGTTCCGTTGCGTATTTGCAGCGGGTACAGAAGTTGCAGCCCTTGGGGGGATTGATGGGGGAGGGAACCTCGCCGGTGAGCAGAATGCGCTCGCGCTGGCGGTCTACCTTGGGCTTCGGGATGGGTGCGGCGGAGATCAGAGCCTGCGTATAAGGGTGCAGGGGCTTTTCATACAGCTCGTCGCTGCTGGTCAGCTCCATGAACTTACCCAGATACATGACCGCTACCTGATTGGAGAGGTGGCGCACGACCGACAGGTCATGGCCGATAAAGATATAGGTCAGGCCCAGCTCCTGCTGAATTCGCATCATCAGGCCGACGATCTGAGCCTGAATGGACACATCCAGCGCGGAGACGATCTCGTCGCAGACGATAAAGGCGGGGTTCAGCGCCAGAGCCCGGGCGATGGAGATGCGCTGGCGCTGGCCGCCGGAGAATTCGTGGGGATAGCGGTCGGCAAACTTGGGGTTCAGTCCGACCAGCGTCAGCATACGGGCCACCAGATCGAACTGCTCCTGCGGGTCTGTGACCAGCTTGTTGATGCGTACGCCCTCCAGGATGGAGTCGCTTACCTTCATACGGGGATCCAGCGAGGCAAAGGGATCCTGGGTCACCATGGTGAGGTGCTTGTGGAATTCCCGCAGGGCGCCGCCCTTGATATGGGTGACCTCCCGGCCATCAAACAGGATCCTGCCGCCGGTGGGGGTCAGGTTGCGCATCACGCAGTTGCCCACGGTGGACTTGCCGGAGCCGGATTCGCCGACGATGCCCAGTGTTTCACCCTGGCGGATGGAGAAGGACACATCGTCTACGGCCTTGACTGCGCCGACCTGCCGTTTGAGCAAACCCTTTGTCACGGGGAAGTACATCTTCAGATGTTCCACCGTGAGGATTTCCTTGTGTTCAGCGGGCTTGACCGGCACGCGGACGCGGATGTCCTCGTTCAGAAACTCCTGGATCTCAGGATCGACCGGCATTTCGACGCCCTCGTGGGTCATCAGTTTTTCTTCGACGGGATCGATGACGTCGGGGCGGAATTTACTTCTCAGCTTTTCGTCGCTCATACCAGCTCGCTCCTCTCTTTGTCCGTCTGATCCTTATGGAAGCAGGCACAGAAGTGACCTGGTTCGATCTCCTCCAGCGGAGGCCGCTGACAGCTGCACTCCTCTGTGGCGTATTGACAGCGGGCCGCAAAGGCGCAGGCGTTCGGCGGGATCTTGGACATATCCGGTGGATCGCCGGGAATGGTGTGCAGACCAAAGCTGCGGGGCAGATCCAGCCGGGGGACTGCCCGGATCAGACCCAGGGTATAGGGGTGGTGCGGATTTTCAAAGATGTGGGTGGGGTCGCCCTCCTCCACGATCTTGCCGCCGTAGACGACCTTTACGGAGTCGGCATAACGAGCCACAACGCCAAGGTTGTGGGTGATGAGAATGAGCGCGGTGTCAAACTCCTGCCGCAGGGCGTTCAGCTGCTCCAGTACCTGCGCCTGGACCGTTACATCCAGCGCGGTAGTGGGCTCATCACAGATCAGGATCTCCGGGTTGCAGCTCATGGCCATGGCGATCATGGCGCGCTGCTGCATACCGTCGGACAGCTCAAAGGGATACTGCTTGGCCCGCACCTCCGGGTTCGGGATGTTGACCTTGTCCAGCAGCTCCACGGCTCGGGCCATGGCATCCTTTTTGCTGATTTTTCTGTCGTGGATGCGGATGGTCTCCGCAATCTGCTTGCCGATGGTGATCACCGGGTTCAGTGCAGTGCTGGGCTCCTGGAAGATCATGCTGATCTTGGAGCCGCGGATGGCCTGGATCTCTTCATCCGTGCAGCGCACCAGATCCTTGCCGTGAAACAGGATCTTGCCGCCCACCACCAGTCCGGGGGGATAGGGGATCAAGCCCATGACGGACAGCGCACTCACACTTTTGCCGGAGCCGGACTCACCTACGATGGCGACAAATTCGCCCTTATGGACCTGATAGGACAGATCGTCGGACGCGCGCATCTCGGTGCGGTGCTTTTTGTCGCCGCCCAGGAAATAAGTCTGGAGATGCTGTACGTCCAGAATGACTTCTTTCTGCTCCATTTACGTCTCTCCCTTCAAAACTACCTCATTCTCAATGTAAAATCCCACTTTTGCATTGAACAACGCCCGCTTTCCTCGTGAACGGACATTGTTCAGTTCAAAAGAATCAGGGCAGGGGCGGAACGGGGTCCACCCCTGCCCTGAGGTTCAGTTCAGATCAGTTTGCCGGGATCCGTCAGCCGATCAGGCCTCATCGACCCACAGGTGGGACATGATCTCGCCGGCGTTGTAGCACAGCGTCCAGCGGGCACCGGTAAAGCCGTGAACATTGGAAGCGACATAGCAGTCCCAAGTCTGGGCATAGCTGGTGATCAGGAAGTAGTGCTGCGCCAGAACCGCCTCGTTCAGCTCATCGGCAGCGGCCTTCTGCTCGTCCACGGTAGTGGCGTTGGCAAACTTATCGCACAGCTGGTCGATCTCGGCGTTGTCCTGGAACACGTTGTTCATGGGGCCGTCAGAGCGGATGACGGCGGAGATGGAGGACATGCGGGAGGTGCCGACGGAGCCATACATGCTGGCGGGATCGGTGCGGTCAGCGCCGTGCGCCGTCATCTCGGGGGGAGTGGACACCACGTTGATGTTCATGGTAATGCCAACCTTGGCCAGATACTCGGCAGCCAGCTTGAAGGAGTCGATGGGCTGAGCCTGGAACAGATAGACATCGAAGGAGAAACCGTCGCCGTAGCCGGCATCGGTCAGCATCTGCTTGGCCTTATCGGGATCATAGGTGACGTAAGCGTCCTTGGTCTCAGCGCTGGGCACATCGGGATTGTAGATGGCCAGACCCTTGTAGAACAGGGAGACGTTCTTGTCATTGTCGTTGGCATAGGTGTAACCCTGATACTGGGAGATGGCATCGGAGTCGATGGCATACTGCATGGCGGTGCGGACATTGACGTCGGCCAGAGCGGGAACGGGGTTATCGCCCAGCTTGATGCACACGGCGGGGCAGTCGTTGGAATAGGTGTACTTGGTGTAGGTGCCGTCCTTCAGCTGAGAGGCCTGGTCGCGGTCGATCAGAATGTTGTTGGCCATCAGAGCCTGAAGGTCGCCGCCGATGAAGGAGGACAGCATGGTGGCAGTGTCGCTCATGTGGACCAGCTTGATGGTGCCCAGATAGGGCAGCTGATTGCTGTCGGCGTCTTCTCCCAGTAGTTGGGGTTGGCCACAAAGGTCATGGTGTTGTCGCTGACATAGTCGGTCAGGATGAAGGCGCCGGTGCCGCCGGCGTAGTGGTAATCGGTCTTCTGCTCGTCAGTCAGCTGATCCCACTCGGGGCCGCAGATGTTCAGGACGGTGATCATGAAGTTGTTGACCTGAACCTCGTTGTTGGTGTTGAAGTGGAAGATGACGGTCTGATCGTCGG
>USIZ01000034.1 GCA_900554855.1 uncultured Eubacteriales bacterium
CGCTGACGAGAGGCTCCAGTTCGCAGTGCGTGGCGGGGCGGTCATACCGCGAGACGGGGGAAATGGTGCGCTCGCGGTAGTCCGACCCGTAGAGGGTCTGAAGCGTGTGCAGGGTGGGGGCGTCCCCGGGGCGAAAGGCCACCGTCATCGGGAAGCCGGCGAGTCCGGCGGTGGCCAGATGTTCGTTGAACTGAGGGGCCAGACCGTAGAGCTGCTCCAGACTCTGCGTGGTGAGAAGCAGCTGAAGGCCGGCCTCCCGGCCAAGGGTGGCGGCCTGAAAGAGGCCGAAGTCGGCGCTCCTTCCGCCGTCGGCCAGCTTGTCCACCTCGTCCAGCACCATGAGGAGCGGGGCGGAGACGGCGCAGCGGTTGGACAGCTTCTCATCCTTGAGCTTCTTGAGAAAGTAGACCATGAACGGACGGCTGATCTCGGCGGAGGCGAGGTCGTAAACGAGAAACAGATTCTGCCCCTCTGTGCGCAGAAAATCGTGGATGGTATCCTGACCGTCGGCGCAGAAGGCACCGGAAAACTGTTCCAGCGCCGTGTGGAGGAAAAACATCACGTCGCCGGAGCGCCGGGTGGGCTGATAGCTCTTTGCGTTTGCGCTGTCATAGCCGTAAATGCGCTTCAAAAGGCCGTGGTTTTGCGGATGCGCGGCGAGATAGGACAGCAGATCGGATACCGACTGCTGACGCAGGGCGCCGATCAGCTCGCGGTTTGAGGTGTTTTCCCGGGTGCAGTCCACAACAACGCGCAGCACGCCGGAAAAGGTATCCCGGGCGGCGGCGATCCAGCTCAGGTTCTGCCCGGCCGCAGTCAGCTGTTCGCGGAACAGAAACTCGCTGATCTGCCGGATCTCGGCCTCGCGGTCGGCGGACTGACGGATCTCTCGGATCATGTTCCAGCGAAACAGAGCGCGGGGCGGAAGGCCGTCCGCCCGATAGGAGATGAGCTTGTCCCCGGGGCGGAAAAAGCGGTTGACATAGGTGGCCTTGAGCTCAAAGAACACGGCCTTTCGCTGCGGATTTGAGAGCAGCAGCGCCGCGGCGGGTGCGGTGAAGAAGCAGGTCTTTCCGGTGCCCGTCACGCCGACGGTCAGGATATTCACGCCCTCCGGCACCGGCACCGAGACGGCCGCGCCGCCGTCCAGCTCGGCGGCCAGTCCGCCCCCGATGCCCTGCGGCCAGCGGGGAAGTGCCTGTGCCTGAAGGTCGGCCTCCATGCGGGGCGGAATCTCGTAGCGCATTGGTGAGCATGCTCCTTTCAAACATCGTTCAGTCCGGGTCCGGATCGGGGTCGGAGTCCGCCTCGGCCTCCGCTGCGGCGTCCGGTGCCGTAGAGGAATCCGTTCTGCTGTCCGCGTCGGCGGAGCACTCCGGGTCGCCGGATGCCGTATCCGGCTCCGGCAGAGCGCCGCTGAAGTCGGCGGACGCATAGGTGTCGGCGATCGAGGGCAGCTCTGCGTCGGTGGCCTCCATCAGTTCGGCGTAGCTTTCGGGCGACATGGAGGCCCGGAGCGCGTCCCCCGGGTTGGGGGCGTCGATGGCGTCGGGCAGGGAGGCGGAGATGGCCTCCATTTCGGCCTGCTCAGCGTAGCCGATGTTGGCAAAGCTGTGGTGGATGCTCTCCACATGGCCGTCCGGGTAGGTGACGGTATCGGAGATCAGGAACGCCTCCGGCGTCTTGCTGTCCGGTGGGCCGTTGACCACCACTGTCTTGACGCTGTCAATGGAGGCGCCGCTGCGCAGGGCGGCGGTCTCGCCGCGCTCCACGGCGCGCATTGCGCCGCGGTTCACGTCTCTGTGCTGGGCGCTGATGTTGTCGCGGCCGTTGCCGCCGCCGAGCGAACTGGCGTTGTTATGGCCGCGCTCATATTCGGAGGACGGGTAGGATGCGTCGCGCTGCGGCATATGGTGGTGATCTCCGGGAGTGATCTCGAGGGGGCCTGCCCAGATGCGGTTTCCCGTTTCGGGATCAATATAAGAATATTCGGGATGATGCGCCATAGTGAATTCCTCCTTGCCGGCACGAAAGACGTGCTTCTCCGGTCAATAATATGGTAGCATTTTGTCCGTCGCGGGTCTAACAACCGCAGGTTTGATTTTTCCGGCGCACGCCTGCGGCCCGAGCCGGTTTTCCCGCGGCGGAATTTGCCCGTTCGACAGAATGAGCCCCGGGCGGAGGAGGTTCCTCCGCCCGGGGCTTTCGATTTTTTGGCTTCAATATGGCTTATCCGAACACTGCCGAGGCCAGGGGGTAGACCAGCGTCAGGCAGGCCAGAAGAGACAGGACGAGAAAGACAAGGTTGGCCTTCAGCACACCGCGCACGCTCACATGGCCGGGCCCGAAGAGCAGGGGCGCAGGGGCGCAGGCAGAGGGGGTCAGCGAGGCCATGGAGGCCGCGGTGCCGATGACGGCGGCAAAAGCGCCCAGATGCAGGCCGAAGCCGGAGAGCAGGGCCAGACCGATGTTGAAGAACAGTACCATAGTCACCACATTGGAGAGGAAATTCGTCATGATGAGCGCCGCCACGGCCAGCAGAGCCAGCGTGGCAAAGGGGCTGAACCCCTGAAAGACCGGCTGGAGCAGGCCGCTGAGCCAGGCACTGATGCCGGTGGCCTCGGAGGAGAAGGGGGTGGACATGACGCACACCACGCCGGCGAACAGAATGGCCGGGAGCGGGAGCGTCTTGCAGGCCGCCTGGAAGTCCAGCACCGGCTTGCCGTCCACCGGGATCAGGCACAGCGCGCACACGGCCAGAATGGCGGGGACGACCACGCCGATTTGGGACCAGAAGGCGAACTGAGTCGGCAGGACGGACTTGCCGATCTCCGGCAGCAGGATCGCGGCGATGGCCAGCAGGAATACCGCAGCGGTGATCTTCCCTTTTTTGCTCAGCCGTTCCGGCTTCAGCGCGGCGGGGTCAAAGGCCAGAAACGCGCTGGCGTCGGGCCGCCAGATCACCACGGCGATCATCATGGCGAGGAACATGACAACGGCAAAGGGGATGCCCACGCTGAGCCACTGGGCATAGGACACGGTGATGCCCAGCTGAGCCTCGATCATGCCGATGAGGATGAGCACCGGGGCGTGGGCGATGGGGGAGGCGATGGAGATGACCACATTGCACCACAGGATGCCGATGAACATACAGGCGTAGAAGGGATCCCCCTTCTTCATGCCGATCTTCTCGGCCAGTGCGGAGGCAAGGCCGACGTAAATGACCGCCAGAGACAGGTTGTCCACAAACATGCCGATCACGAGGTTGGAGAGGAAGAACAGCCCCAGAAATACCAGCGGCCGCCCCCGGGCGATCCTGCGGGAGACAAACCAGCATGCGGCCCGGTCAATGAGGCCGGTCTCCTTCAGGGCGTAGTTCAGGATGGAGAACACGATCATGGTGATGACCGCGAAGTGGCCCATGGAACCCGCCCACACCTCGGTGGGCGTCATGGCGCCGGTGAGGATCAGCAGGCCGAGAAACAGCAGGGCGCACCAGCCGGTGTTGACCGTCAGCCACAGGTACAGGGTGGGAATGGTGACGGCCAGCACCCGGACGCCCAGGTCGGTGAGCCCGTTGACGGGGTGCAGGCCGAAGCCGATCAGAAGCCCCAGGATCAGGGCGATTCCGACGTGGAAACAGGTCTTGTTTTTGCACATTGGGGATCTTCCTCTCTCAAAAAGGGTGCAGAAAAGCAGGGAACACGGCTGGGGGTGCCGGTTTCCGTGTTCCCTGCTTTGATTGGGTATTGCGGTGTTGATTCAGTGGAACGATATGGCGCTCAGCCCCAGACTTCCTGGGCGATCTCTTTTACCAGCGCCAGCTTCTTCCACTGGTCCTCGTCGGTGACCAGATTGCCCTCCTCGGTGGAGGCGAAGCCGCACTGGGGGCTCAGGGCCAGCTGATCCAGCGGCACATACTTGGCCGCCTCGCGGATGCGGGCGATGACGTCCTCCTTGTTCTCCAGCCTGGCGTCCTTAGAGGTGACCAGACCCAGCACGACCTTCTGCTTGCCGATATAGCGCAGGGGCTCGAAGCCGCCGGCGCGGTCGCTGTCATACTCCAGGAAGAAGCCGTCCACATTGCAGTGGCCGAACAGGATCTCCGCCACCGGCTCATAGCCGCCGGAGGAGGACCAGGTGGAGCGGAAGTTGCCGCGGCAGATGTGCATGGTGACGGTCATGTCCTCGGGCTTGGCCTCCAGCACCTTGTTGAGCACATAGACATACTTGCGGCCCACCTCGTCCACGTCGATGCCGCGCTCGGCATAGGCCTTGCGCTTCTCGGCGGAGCAGAACTCGCCCCAGGAGGTGTCGTCCAGCTGGAGGTAGCGGCAGCCGGCGGCATAAAACGCCTTCACGGCCTTCTGATAGGCGGCGGCCAGATCGTCCAGCAGCACCTGCTCGTCCTTGTAGCGCTCGATGGGCTGGTAGTTGGGTTCGCGGACGCAGCAGATCAGGTGGAGCATGGAGGGGGAGGGGATGCACTGCTTGGGCTGGACGCCGGGGGCGGTGACGCTTTGCAGGAAGCGGAAGTGCTTCAGGAAGGGGTGATCGTCCGGGAAGTCCAGTTTGTCCACGATCCGGACGGTCTCCGCCTTGGGCTGGAAGCCCTGAAAGGCCACGGAGAAGTGCTCCGACTTGACCTTCTGAGCGCCGGTCAGCCCCCAGAGAAAGTCCAAGTGCCAGAAGGAGCGGCGGTACTCGCCGTCGGTGACGGCCTTCAGGCCGACAGTCTCCTCTTTCTGTACCAGGGTGTGGATCTCGGCGTCCTCGACCTGGGCCAGCTCCTCGGCGGAGATGGCACCGGATTCAAACCTGGCGCGGGCTTCGTGGATGGCGGCGGTACGCAGAAAGCTGCCGACAATATCATAGCGATAGGGAGCGGGATTTTTCATGGGATACAGTCCTTTCTATTTTACGGAAGAGCCAGAGCTCGCTTGTTTTCGCGTATTTTAGTATACAAACGGACGGCCTGTCTGTAAAATACGGAAATCATGCGGCCTTCCATAGGAAAAAACTATATCGCTGCTGCCGCGTTGAAAAAACAAAAGGGGTTTGCAGATTTGCGGTGTACCTTCGCAAATCTGCAAACCCCATTTTATTCCGGCAGTATTTACACGCTTCTGCCCAGCGCCCGCTAAATCACGCTTCCGGCTCGTCCATGGCGCTGTGGAGGACGCTGATGATCATGCGATAGATGAGGGCGGCCATATAGTCGGGCGTTTTGTCGCCCAGTCGGCCGGACAGCCACGCCTTGATGACGCCGACGCATCCGGTGAGGCAGAAGGAATAGGCGCAGGCCAGATCGGCGTCCCGCTCGGGAAAGCTCTTTTTCAGCACCTTAAAGCTGTACTTGGACAGGATGGACTCGATCTTGGTGAGAAAGCCGATGTCGCCGTGGGCGCCCAGCAGGGCGGAGACAATGTCCCGGTTGTCCTCCAGAATGGAGAACACATCCTCGATGAAGGGGAAGGCCTCCTCCTCCAGCGTGCCGGCGGCGTGAGCCTGAAACGTGGTCTCCAGCTCCTCGAACAGCTCCTTTTCGATGCTGTCTAACATATTATAAATATCGGTATAGTGCAGATAGAAGGTGGAGCGGTTGATGTCCACCCGTTCCACCAGCTCCTTGACGGTGATCTCGTTGACGCTCTTTTCCTGCATCAGCTCCGCCAGCCCCTTTCGGAGCTGGGCGCGGGTCTTTCGGATGCGGCGATCCGTCTTTTCAGCCATAGAACCAGACTCCCTTTCGTGAAAATGTTGAATAAAATGTGAATTTTTTTGTCTAAAACGTCAATTTGATGACACTGTGTTGATTAACAAACGATAATGGGCAATGTGTTGCTTGCTATTCATCTACGCTATTAGTATAATTCCTGTTGTTCAAAAAAGCAACACCATATTGATTAAACAATATCGCGTCATAACGCAACAGGAAAGGAGAGGATCATCAAATGCTGAAAAATGAATGGAAGCATCTGGTGAAAAACAAGCTGATGCTGATCGTGGTGATCGCAGTTATCACCATCCCCACGATCTACACGACGCTGTTCCTCGGCTCCATGTGGGATCCCTATGGAAACGTGGATCAGCTGCCCGTGGCGGTGGTGAACAACGACCAGCCGGTGGATTATGAAGGAGAGACGCTGAACGTCGGCCAGGAAATGGTCGATCAGCTGAAGGACGACGGCTCGCTGGATTTCCGCTTTGTGGACAGCGAGGACGCCCGGCAGGGACTGGCCGACGGGGATTACTACATGGTCATCACCATCCCGGAGAACTTCTCCGCCAACGCCGCCAGCCTGACCGGCGACGCGCCGGAGAAGATGGAGCTTGGCTATGAGACCAACCCCGGCACCAACTACATCGCCTCCAAGATGAGCGAGACGGCCATGAAGACCATCGAGGCCTCCGTCCGGGAGAGCGTCACCAAGACCTATGTGCAGGCCGTGTATGACCAGATCGGCGTCATCGGCGACGGCATGCAGGAGGCCGCCGACGGCACCGGCGAGCTTCAGGACGGCGCAGTCCAGCTGAAGGACGGCAACGCCACCATGACCGACGGGCTCCAGACGCTGGCCGACAGCACCTTGACCTTTGTGAACGGCAGCGAGGAGCTGACCGAGGGGCTGGCCAGCTATGTGGACGGCGTCAGCACGGTGAATGACGGCGCCCAGTCCCTGAACGACGGCGCGCAGACTCTGAACAGCGGCGCGCAGCAGGTGAACGACGGCGCCCAGTCCCTGAAGGACGGCGTCCAGACATTGAATGACGGCACCCAGACGCTGGCCGAAGGCGCGCAGACCCTGAACGGCGGCATTCAGTCCGCCAAGGACGGCAGCGCCGCGCTGGTCAGCGGCACGCAGCAGGTGGACGACAATATGACCACGCTGAATGCGGGTCTGACGCAGCTCTATTCCGCCACAGTGACGCTCCCCGAGTCCACTGCGGCGCTGGACAGCGGCGTGGGCAGCGTTCAGAGCGGCATCAGCCAGCTCCAGAGCGGCAATCAGCAGCTCCAGAGCGGCGCGGCTCAGCTGAGCGGCGGCGCGCAGCAGCTGGATGCGGGGCTTGCCCAGATCGTGGGCGAGGACAACGCCAACTCCGCGAAGCTCCGCACCGGTGCGGAGCAGGTCATGGGCGGGATCGACACCATGGTCAGCACCATGAACAGTATGGTGTCCAGCGCCAACGAGTCCCTTGTGAGCACGGCGGACACCGTCCGCACCAGTGCGAGCCAGATCCAGAGCAATCTGATCGACCCCAGCGACGCGGAGGAGAGCGTGCAGACGGCGGCCGCCGCCGTGACCGCGGCCGTGCAGAACGGCCAGCTCAGCGCCGAGGATGCCGCCGCGATCTCCGATGCGCTGAAGCAATCGCTGACTGCGGCCAAGACGAACTACGCCTGCGGCGCGAAGGCCGTCGAGGGCATGAACCAGATCGCCGACGGTCTGGAGGACGGCCAGATGACGCTGGATGAAGCCACCCAGGCGAAGATTGCCGCCTTGCAGCAGGGCGCCAGCGACCTGAACAACGGCGTGAAGAACTATACCGCCGGTGTCGATCAGGCGGCGGCGGGCACCTCCGCGCTGGTCAGCGGCGCAAGCCAGATCTCCAACGGCCTGACCCAGTCCGGCTCCGGACTGGATGCGCTGGCCAACGGCACCGCCCAGGTCAAGGACGGCACCAGCCAGCTGGCCGCCTCCGCGCCCGCGCTGAGCGGCGGCATTGCACAGGCCCAGCAGGGCGGCGCGGCGCTCCAGTCTCAGGGCACCTCCGTTCTGGTCGGCGGCGCGGCGCAGCTGTACGGCGGCCTGACGCAGATCGCCGACGGCTCCAACACGCTGGCCGTGGGCAGCACCACGCTGAATGCGGGCGCCCAGAGCCTGCTCACCGGCAGCAATACGCTGGCCGCCGGTACCCGGAGTCTGGCGGACGGCTCCGCCACGCTGGCCGCCGGTACCACCACCCTCTCCGACGGCACCCGGACGCTGGTCAGCAACAACGCCACCCTGATGAGCGGCGCGAACCAGCTGACCGACGGTGCGCGTCAGATCGCGGACGGCTCCGACCGGCTGCTCTCCGGCAGCAGAGAGCTGGGCGACGGTCTGGATGAGCTGTATGACGGCGCCGACACCCTGAAGTCCAGCCTCAGCGATGCGGCGGACGAGGTGAAGGCCACCAACACCAGCGACGCCGCCGTGGATCTGTTCTCCGCCCCCGTGGACACCACGGAGGAGCAGATGACCATCGTTGAAAACAACGGCCACGCCATGGCGCCCTATATGATGAGCGTCGCCCTGTGGGTGGGCTGCATCGCCTTCAGCCTGATGTATCCGCTGACCGAGTACTACGGCGGCAAGCTGAAATCCGGCATGGCCTGGTGGTTCAGCAAGGCCTCCGTGCTGTATCTGATCGCCATTCTTCAGGCGATGTGCATGCTGCTGTGCCTGCACGTCTTTGACGGCTTCAACCCCGCCAACTGGGGTCTGACCATTGCGGTGGCCGTTGCGGCCTCGCTGGCGTTCATGTCCATCATGTACTTCTTCACCAATTTCATCGGCAAGGCGGGCAGCTTCCTGATGCTGGTGTTCATGGTGGTTCAGCTGGCCGGCAGCGTGGGCACTTACCCGCTGGAGCTGTCCGGCGGCTTCGTCAAGTACCTGCACGAATGGGTGCCCTTCACCTACACCGTGAAGGCCTTCCGCAGCACGATCGCCGGCGGCGAGAGTGTGGAGAGCTGCATCGTGTTCATGCTGATCCTGTTCGTGGTGTTCAGCATCCTGAGCATCATGGTGTTCCGGGGCCGCGCCCGCAAGATCAAGGCCGGCAAGCCCACCCTGCATGACTGGCTGGATGCGCATCACCTCGCCTGACAGTTAAACTAAAAAATCGTCGCAGAACATTGGGTTCTGCGGCGATTTTTTTGTCTGCCGCGCCTGAGCCGAAACGATGGAATGCGACAGGGCGGTTCCGCTAGGATAAAGGCACGCAGCGGGAGGAGCGCAAGGCGGCCGGACAGGCCGGTTGGATGGAATTATATGGAGCGATCTGCATAATAAAGGAAAATAAATAAAGAGAAGCCTTGACAGAGAAAAATTACTGATATAGAATAAAACTGCAAATGCATGGGGATCGTGTGCGATGTCGCAATGGTAAAAAAAGGAATTGCACACCGCATACAGTAAATATACGAAATTGCCCGGCTTATTGTGAAAAAATGTGCATAAATACAAGGAAAATGGAAAATAGCAGCAGCTTTTGAAACTGCCGGAAGGAGGTAATCTCTATGATACACAGTCGTTCCAAGGCATGGGTGCGACTGATGGGACTTGGTCTGGCGCTGCTTCTGATGTGTCCCGTGCTCCCGGTGTATGCATTCGCAGAGGAGCCGACGGCCGCAGGATCGGCCGCCGCCCAGTCTGCCGAGACGGACCCGGCGCAGACCGCACCGGCGCAGGCCGCACCGGAGCAGGCGCAGCCGGAGACCGCGCAGCCGCAGACCGAACCGGAGACGCCGTCCGATGAGACGGAGGTCGAACCGGTGGCGGGTAACGGCGTCGACGCCGCCATCTACTACCTGGCCGACCCGGCGGGCGACCCGCTGACAAACGACACCGGCGCGTGGGCCCCGCCGACGAACAGCAGTGCCCTCATCGCCCAGCTTGACACCACCGGCGCGAGCTGGGACCATAATAACGGCAAGAACATCACGATCAA
>USIZ01000035.1 GCA_900554855.1 uncultured Eubacteriales bacterium
GATCTTCCGCTGTGGGTCGTGCATACGCGCCTGTCCAACGGGTGCTGTGTGCTTCCGCTACGGCTTTGGAGATGGCAAAGATAAAACAAAGACGGCAGAAATGCCGCAGAAAAACAATGATAACAAGGAGAAATAAACAGATGAAGATGAATAAAACGAATACTGCCGGCCGATTGCTGGCGCTGCTGCTTATCGCACTGATGACACTGTTTTTGGCAGCCTGCGGCGCAAAGGGCGGAGACAAAATGGACGGAATGAGTAGCGAACCGAAGAATGCCGAGGACGCAGTTTCCATGTATAACGATCTGATGGCGCAGGAAAATGACATTTTCTCGGAGAACACAGCACTTTGGGAAAAGGTATTTATGGCAGCCGACAAGGGCATGACCATGCAGGAGGACGGCAAAAACTACGGTGATTTCCTGCTCGCTACAATCGAATCTGCCAAGGATCAGTTTACGGCCGATGAGATGAAACTGCTTCAGGGAGAAGCGGAGAAGATTCGCGACATCGAAAACAAGCTGATCATGATCGAGGAAAAGTACCCCGAGGCGGCACAGCAATCTACAGATGGCGCTATGAGCGTGCCCGCGGGCAGCGACATGACCACGCCACCCGATGACGGTAGTATGCAGAAATTCCCTGCCTTTGAGGGCAAGGATCTGGATGGGAATCCGGTGAAGAGTGACGAGCTGTTCTCCGGTAACGCCGTCACTGTAGTGAATTTCTGGTTCACCACCTGCAATCCCTGCGTGGGCGAGCTTACCGAACTGGACGCGCTGAACAAAGAACTCGCGGAGAAGGGCGGCGCACTCATCGGTGTCAACACCTTCACGCTGGATGGCGATGAGTCAGCAATCTCGGAGGCGAAGGATGTGCTTGCCAAGAAGGGCGCGACCTATCAGAACGTGTATTTTGCTTCCGATGGAGAGGCAGGCAAGTTCACTGACAACATCTTTGCATATCCGACCACCTATGTGGTTGACCGCAACGGCAATATCGTGGGCGACCCCATCGTAGGTGCTATTACAGAAAAAAAGCAGGCGGAGACCCTGCAATCCCTCATCGATCAGGCCATCGCTGCCGATGCGGGCTGAGAAAATTAGCATTATAGAAATGGAACGACCATTTCTGCCTCTTGCTTTTCCGTTAATTCCACACTAAATACATCAGAAACCCGGTTGCCGCTTAAGGGCAACCGGGTTTCGCGATAGACTGAGAGGTGCCATCTTGCATACGCGAGATGGCACCTTTATTTTATATCACTTTTCGCAGAGCTTGGCACTCTATGAGAGCCGCCGCCTGTATTTTTAAGGAAACCGTAGCATAGAAACCATCCAAAATCAATATCATTTTGGCACGAAAGTGAGGATATGTACTTTTTTTACGATCTGGGACGACCTATTGGAATTGAAAATGATGCGCTGGCGCGGGCGATATGTGCACTCCCGTCGCGTAAGCGCCAAATTGTGCTGCTGTCCTATTTTTGCGGACTAACAGATAAACAGATCGGTGTTAAGCTAAACAGGGTCAGAAGTGCCATACAGGCCTCCAGAACACGAGCTCTAAAGGAAATGAGGGAAATGCTTGAAAAAGAGAACTAAGAAGAAGTGCGCTCCAGCATATCGAGTTTCATTTGCGACGATCAAAGCAGCAAAAGAATTCGATCCTGAGGCAACTATGGAAATTTTGGACTTCTATCGTGGATATATGCTAGAGCTGTGCAGGCTTGAGCTTTATGACGATGTAGGAAATAAGTACATCTGCTATGATGAGGATCTTTATCAGTCACTCCAGTCATAATGACTTTATATTAGAAATGAGGATGATCCGGTAACGGAGCATCCTCATACAATGAGATTATTCAAGATAAGGTCGTAAGTACCGATTGAAATGGTCAATCAATACCGAGCCATCTGCGCCAGGTCTCCACATAAAGAAGTTCTATATTGATAAAGACAAGACAGTAAAAGAACAACAAGAGTGTATTCTCAACAGCATTACAGTAACCGCCATACAATAAAATGAGTGTGAGCAAAAGTGTGAATATGGCTCTTGGAACCAAAGAAATGCTTGTTTTTTAGGCGCTTACATATTATAATCCAAGACGAAGCCCGACACGGCCGCGCCTTCCAGGGTCTGCTGGAGCGCTATTTCGGCAAGTAATTTGCCGTAAAATAAGCCTTTTGAGGGGGAGCGGAGTGAAAACCGCTTCCTCTCTTTTTGCATTCCCCCCTGTGCTTTACGGATGATCCGACAAAAATAAAAGCGACAGGCGCGCACCGGATCGATGCGCGCTTGTCTGCTTGAAAAGGGGGGAAGAGAATGAGGAGGGAGTTGTTGAATTATTCGCAGAGCCGGGCAAAAATGGCGGCTGCGGCGTCCTTACCGGCTGCAACGGCCTTCATGAAGGTGGCGGCACCGGTAACGGCATCACCGCCGGCGTACACCTTGTCCACACTGGTGGAGAAGTCTTTGCCGATGATAATATAGTTGTGGGAATCTGTACTGACACTGGCTACGGGCAGGTTTTCAAAGCCCAGTGCCAGCACAACGAGGTCGGACTCCAGCGTCTCGGTCTCGCCGGTGGGGGCGCTGTTGGGGCGGCCGACGGGGTAGTCCGGCGCCGTTAACTGCATGATATTGCACTCCAGCCCGGTGAGTGTGCCGTTTTCGCCGACAAAGCGGGCATAGCATCCTCGCTGCGGCGGTAGGCCAGAGTGACGCTGTCTGCGTTTTCGCGCACGGCGGTGCGGGTTGCTTCGATGGCGGTATTGCCGCCGCCGATGACCAGCACCCGCTTGCCGGAATAAGTTTCGGGATGGGTCAGGTAGTCTCTTGCCTGCACGACCTGCGCAAGCTCACGACCGGGCAGATTCAGCTCCACAGGGCGCTCTGCGCCGGTGGCCAGAAAGACAGCGTCATTATCGCGTGCCAGCTCATCCAGCGTGATATCCCGTTCAAGGGCGGTGTTCAGGCAAATGACGGCGTTGGGCTGCTCCTCCAGCTGCTTGGACAATCGGGTCAGCAGCTGGCGGGGCAGAACAAAGGAGGGAATGCCCCAGCTGGGTACGCCGCCGGTGTGATCTTCTTTTTCATAGACGGTCACGGTGAAGCCGGATTCCGCCAGAGACAGGGCGCAGGTCAGACCGGCAGGACCGCCACCGACCACAGCGACCTTCAGCCCGTTGGCAGCGACCTCCCGCTGGGCGAGGGCGGCGTTGGCGCGATGCCAGTCGGCGACGAAGCGTTCCAGCTTGCCGATGGCCACCGGCTCGCCCTTGATGCCCCGGGTGCAGTGGCTTTCGCACTGACACTCATAGGGGCAGACGCGGCCGGAGATCTCCATCATCGGGTTGGTGCATGCGAGCAGCTCCCAGGCCCGGTCAAAGCGTCCGGCACGGATCTCGGCGATGAATTCGGGGATATAGTTGTGGGCGGGGCAGTGGGCGGCACAATAGCGGTCGGGGCAGTTCAGGCAGCGCTCGGCCTCCTGCATGGCCTGCTCCGGGGTGTAGCCCAGCTCCACCTCGTCAAAGTTGGTCAGACGCTGTTCCACGGACTGCTCGGGCATCGGTGTTTTGGTCAGACTGAAACGCGGCGGCACCGGCAGCGCAGCAGAGCAGCTTGTCATCATCTGTGCGGCGGCAGGAGGGGGGGATTTGTCATGAAAAGACCTCTTTTACAGAATATGATAAGTTAAACATATCACGCCCAGATCATAAAGTAAATGACGTACTTTTGCGCCACAAGGTTACTTTACGGTAGGATTTTGTATCTGACACTATCTGCTGCGGTGAGGTGTACGCATGCGGGGACAGTCGTCGATCCCGAGAAAAATATGTCGATGATACAACTATTTCACATCTCTGCAACCAGTCTGCCAAACGGCTCTGATAGGATAGGTTCACAGAACAAAGCGCTGAGAGGAGCGATGAGAGATGTGTGAATTGACGATCCAGGAGCGGGCGCTGAACCACAATATCCGACTGGTGCGCCGGGAGGCGGGCGATGCGAAGCTGATCGGCGTGGTCAAAGGAAACGGCTACGGGCTGGGGCTGGCGGAGTTGGCCAGCCGTCTGGTAGACGGCGGCGTGCGCACGCTGGCGGTGAGCGAGCTGTCCGATGCCTTAAAACTGCGCTGTTACGGTATTCCGGCGGAGATCATGCTGCTGACGCCTCTCTACGATCCGACGGATCTAAAGGACGCTCTGCTGAGCCGGGTGACGCTGTGCATCGACACAAAGGCCGAAGCCGCCGCAGCGGAGCGAATGGCGCGCAGCTTGGATGTGGGCGGGAACGTGCAGCTGTGTATTGACACCGGCTTTGGCCGTTACGGCCTGCCATGGGATGATCCCCAGAAGGTGTGGGAGACGGCCCGGTCACTGGAGCGCCTGCGCCTGACCGGCACCTATTCCCACCTGAGCCGGGGGGCGGAGGAGAGCGGCGAGGAGAGCCTGCGCCAGTATCGGCGGCTGACCGGGCTGTGCGAACAGCTGAAGGCGGCCGGGGTGGAGCCGGGACTGCGCCATCTGGCCGACTCCTACGGACTGTTGAACACCCCGGAGATCTGCCTGGATGCGGTGCGGGTGGGATCGGCCTTTTTGGGCCGTCTGCCCTTTCAGGATCGCTGGGGCTTTGAACGGGTGGGCAGTCTGTCTGCCAGTGTGCGGGAGGTGCGCAGTCTGGCCGCCGGAGCTACGGTGGGCTATGGGGCGCACTATATTGCACGCAGAAAGACCCGCATCGCGGTGGTGGGCGCGGGCTACTCCCATGGCTTCGGCGTGGAGCGCACCAGCCGTTCAGGCGGCGGCCTTCGGGCGGCGCTGCGGGTGCTGAGACTCGGACGGCGGGAGCCAGAGCTGCTGGCCGTCTCCGGCGCACACCGGTTCCCGGTGCTGGGCAGCGTGGGGATGTGCGACACGGTGCTGGACGTCACTGGCGCGGAGATCCGTGTGGGCGACCGGGTGGAACTGCCGGTAAATCCCATGTTCGTCAGCCCGGAAGTGCAGAGGTGCTACATATAATAAAAAAGCCATCCGCGAGGACTTGTGTCTCGCGGATGGCTATTTCATGGTTAACGATAGAAAAACAGCGTCGCCCAGCCGGAGGTCCAGCCGAGGGAGAGCTCCTTCTCCTGCTTGGCGGCGATCTCGTACTCCGGGTGCTCCTCGCGCCAGTGGTCGTATTGCCGGTGCAGCGTTCTGGAGCCCTGCTTTCGGCCAAGGCCGAAGTCGGTGCGGGAGTCCAGCATGACCGCCATGCGGTAGGGGGCAGCGCCGGGCTCCTCCATCCAGTCCAGATCGACTTGCTGTACCAGCGGCATTATGCTACCCGCCAGCAGAGCGGCGTCCAGCTGAAAGTCGGCTCCGAGCAGGCGGATCTGCCGCTGCGCCAGCCAGTCGTTCACGGCGTTGGCCGCCTGATCGTAGGTGGTGTCGGGGGAGAAGGTGAACCGCTTGGTGCCGCCTGTTCCGTGGGGAACGGCGGGCATTGTCTTTTGCGCGGGCTTATCCGGGACGGCAGTGACCACCTCACGGCCGCAGTGCGGGCAGAAGTGGGAGTCGTCCGGGATCTCTTTTCCACAGATGCGGCAGTACATGGCGGTGTCCCTCCTGTGCAGACACGATGTTACTTGGATGGTTCGGCGGCGGGCAAGGGGCTGCAGGTGTGATGCTCCACACCGGCAAAGTTGGCCCGGGGCAGATAGTGGGCGGAGCCGCCCTGCTCCATGCTCTCCACCAGTTGCGCGACCATGCGGGCGCAGGGCTGAACGGCCCGCTCCATGCGCTTTTGCAGCTCCAGCGCAGTGGCACGGTATTTCTCACGGGCGGGGGTGTTGTTGCGCAGGCCGGCCAGCATTCGGGAGGCTTGCAAAAAGCGCTTCAATGCGGCGCGGTACTGATCCGGCTGGGCGTATTGATAGCCCATGGCGGCGGCGGCGTAGACCGCACTGTCCGTCGGCAGCTCCAGCGGCGCGCGCTCATGGCCGGCGCCGGACTGGCGGAGTGCCCGGTCAAAGGCACCTTCGATTATGGTGTGGCGCAGGGCATTGCCCCGGGAGGATTGGTTGACCAGCGGGTGGCAGGCGGCGTCCAGCGCATAGTGGCAGTAGTAGCCCGCCGCATAAGCCGCCGCATAGGGCGTGGCCATGGCCGTCTGGGTATGGTAGCGCTCCAGCACCACGGCGGGGGGCTGACGATGCAAAATGTGACCCTCGTGACAGGGGCGGTTGGGCCAGAGCGGGTGATAGAAAAACAGTGGGTCGGGGCCGTAGAGTCCGCACTGCCATGCGTCTTTCTCCGGTTCCAGCCGGTCCTGCACCGGTTTGGGCAGGGCGGCAAATACCTTTGCGCCAAACACCTCATGTGCGTAAAAATCCGGCATAAAAAGGTTCCTCTTTTCAGGGCTGAATGACAGCCCGAGATATTCCAAAAACATTGTAACAGTGTCGGACACAAAATACAATGGCTATTGCATGGAAATTGTGCCGGAGAGCAGCTTTCTCTTGCCATGAAAATGATTTAATGATAAAATGCGTTACAGTGCAATTGAACAAGGAGGAAGCTGACATGACCGTCATTCCTGAGAATTATCATTCCGAGCTGGCTCTCTATGACACCCAGCGTGCCATCGAGCGGATCAAGCATATTTTTCTGACCAAGCTGTGCGCAGCACTTCATCTGGTGCGCGTGACCGCGCCGCTGGTGGTGGATCCGGCCACCGGCATCAACGACAACCTGAACGGCGTGGAGCGGCCCGTCCGCTTCGACGTGCCCGCCGTGGGCAAGGACGCCGAGGTGGTTCACTCACTGGCCAAGTGGAAGCGTTTGGCTCTGCACACCTATGAGTTTGTGCCGGGCAAGGGGCTGGTCACCGACATGAACGCCATTCGCCGGGACGAGGAGCTGGACAACATCCATTCCATCTATGTGGATCAGTGGGACTGGGAGAAGGTTCTGCTGAAGGAAGAGCGCACTCCCGCCTATTTGGAGGACGCTGTGCGCCGTATCGTCACCGCCATCTGCGGCACGCTGGACGAACTGAAATGGCAGTATCCCGAGCTGACCACCGAGCTTGACCGGGAGGTGGCCTTTGTTACCACTCAGGAGCTGGAGGACCGCTACCCGGATCTGACGCCGAAGGAGCGGGAGGATCAATTCGTCTCCGAGCACCACACCGCATTCATCCGCAATATCGGCGGCGAACTGCGCAGCGGCAAGCCCCACGACGGCCGGGCGCCGGACTATGACGACTGGGATCTGAACGGCGACCTGTTCTTCTGGGACGAGACGCTGGGTCATGCGCTGGAGGTCAGCAGCATGGGCATCCGCGTCAGCCCTGAATCCCTCGACCGCCAGCTTACCATTGCGGGCTGCAATGACCGCCGGGAGCTGCCCTTCCATAAGATGCTGCTGAACGGTGAGCTGCCCTACACCATCGGCGGCGGCATTGGCCAGAGTCGCCTGTGTATGCTGCTGCTGGGCAAGGCCCACATCGGCGAGGTGCAGGCCTCTCTGTGGGACTCCCAGACGATCGAGGCATGCAAGGCCGCAGGGGTCAAGCTGCTCTGATTTCTTCCAATTTAAGCGCCGCTTCACAAAGCGCGGCATAAGAGGGAACGGATAAGAATCCCGCCGATGAAAATCGGCGGGATTTTTTGCGCCCATCCGCGCCAAACTAACAGAACTATGCGCGGAATGGGGGAGTGGCTGTGAGGCGAAACAGGACGGCGCTGGTGCGCGGCTATTATTTCTGCTATTTTGCGGCGCAGGGGTGCATGGCGTCCTGCCTGAACGTCTTTCTGCGCCAGACGCTGCACTTTGATGGGCGGGCGCTGGGGTGGTTCAATGGGGTCACCACGCTGTGCGCCGCCGCAGTGCTGCCGCTGGTGGGGCTCTGGGCGGATCGCACCGGCCGGCCCGGGCGGCTGCTGACGCTGGCGCTGGGGGCATTGACGGCGGGCGGGACGATGCTGGGGCTTCAATCCGGCTTTTGGGGCGCACTGGGCTGGGGCATCCTCTGGGAGTGCGCGCGGAGCAGCTGTGTGCCGCTGGCGGATCGGAGCACCGTAGGGCTGTGCGGGGCGCAGAGCTACGGGAAGCTGCGCTGTTTTGGCTCGCTGGGATTCCTGGCAGGAGGTGCCGGACTGGGGCTCTTGACCCGGCGATGGGGGCTGGAAAGACTGCTGTTTCCAATCTATCTGTCCCTTGCGGCTGCGGCGCTTCTGCTGTCCTTTGGCCTGCACCGGGAGGAGAATGTGCAGCGTGAGCGTCCAAAGCGGATGTGGAGAACGCTCCTCCGTGCTCCGGCTGTTCGGCTTGCGCTGCTGCTGGGGGCTCAGGGCGGGGCGGCGGTGAACGCGCTCCAGCCCTATTTGGGCGGCTTCCTTGTGGATCGGCTTGGGGCATCGGTGTCTGCGCTGGGGTGGAATACCCTGCTCTGCGTGGGGCCGGAACTGCTACTCCTGCCATGGGTCAGCGGGAGACTGCTGCCGAAATACGGCGCAGCGCAGGTGAGCCTTGGCCTGACGCTTGCGCTGAGCATACGCTGCATTGGTTATGCGTTGGCCCCAAGTGTAGGGATGTTCCTTGCGGCATCTTTGTTCTATGGCTGTACCGTGTGCGCTGCCACGGCGGTAAGTCTGAATGTTCTGCGCGCAGCGGTGCCGGAGGAGTGCTATGCCACCGCCGTTCTCCTGAGCGCCGCTGTTACCGCCCTGACTCGGGCGGGGTTCGGCTGGCTCTTCGGAATGCTGGAGGCTAGCGCCGGGGGCAGGGCGGGCTTCTGGCTGTTGGGTGTGCTCAGCCTTGCGGCGGCATGGGTGCTGTGGATCAAACGAGATACCTTTCCAAATGGAAGTGCGGGACACTAAGTGCCCCGCACTTTTTTAGAAATCACTGTTTCGTCTGATACAGTACATGAGAATGAGCAGGATGACTACCAGAACAGCGGTGCACGCACCGGAGAGCAGGATGTCCGTATACCAGGGCGCAGAGGTCAGCGCATACAGGCTGGGACGTGCGTGAAAGTCCCAGCAGCGGTAAATGCTTGTGCCGAGAAACACGCCAATCACGCACCACAGAAGGATTTTCAGCACGCGGTATAACTGCTTCATGTCAGCTCCAGCTCCACCGGGCAATGGTCACTGCCGAAAATGTCGGCGTGGATCGAGGCGCCCTTGATTTTTGGCGCCAGCCGGTCGGAGACGATGAAGTAGTCGATGCGCCATCCGGCGTTCTTTTCCCGGGCGTGGAAGCGGTAGCTCCACCAGGAATAGGCACCGGCGAGCTCCGGGTGGAGCGCACGGAAGGTGTCGGTAAAGCCGCTCTGGAGCAGACGGGTCATGCAGCCGCGCTCCTGATCGGAGAAGCCCGCATTGCCCCGGTTGGTCTTGGGATTTTTGAGATCGATCTCTTCGTGAGCCACGTTCAGATCGCCGCAGTAGACAACCGGTTTCTTCTCGTCCAGCGCCTTCAGATGCGCCAGCAGAGCGTCCTCCCACGCCATGCGGTAGTCGATGCGCTTGAGTTCGTTCTGGGCATTGGGGGTGTAACAGCACACAAAATAGAAGTCCTCGAACTCCAGGGTGATGAGGCGGCCCTCATGGTCGTGTTCGTCAATCCCAAGTCCATACTGTACGTCAAGCGGCGGCTGCTTCGTAAACACGGCGGTTCCGGAGTAGCCCTTCTTG
>USIZ01000036.1 GCA_900554855.1 uncultured Eubacteriales bacterium
TGGCGTTACTGACGGACATCAAGTCCGGCCAGACGACGCAGGTGGATGCGGTCTCCGGCGCGACATACAGCTCTGAGGGCCTGAAAGAGGCGGTGCGGAACGCGCTGGAGCAGGCGAAGGCCAGTCAGCCGGCCCCCGCGCCTGACCCGGAGCCGACGCCGGATCCGGAGCCCACCCCGCTGCCTGACCCCGGCCTGCCGCCCTATCTGGACGGCACCTATTCCGCCACGGCGGTGTGCACAGATGAGGATATGTTCTGCTATGACGTCCGGGTGGAACTGGTCGTGGAGGACGGTGTTCTCACGTCTGTGACCGTGACAAAGGAGAATGATACTTCGGAGTCACCGGAGGATAACGAGCGCTATCTGGACTATGCCATCCATGGGCGCACCTATAAGAACGTATGGTATGAGGGACTGGTCGGCCAGATCCTGCAAAAGCAGAGCGCGGATGAGGTGGATGCGGTTAGCCGGGCGACCTATTCCTCCCGGGCGATCCAGTCCGCCGCCCAGCAGGCGTTGGAGCAGGCGAAGAAGCCGGAGGAGGATGGAGCATGAAATATATGAATTTTGCCATCCGAACCGTCAGTCTCCTGCTCATTCTCGGCGTGCTCTGGCAGTATCAGCACATTGCCGCCAGCCGCGCCGCCGTGGTGGCGGAGCGGCAGCAGCGCATCGACGAGGTGGAGGCCTATAATGCCGCGCTGACAGAGCAGGATGTGGTCGGCGGCTACAAGAATGGCACTTATGAGGGCACCGGAATGGGCTTCGGCGGTGAGATCACGGTCTCTGTTACCGTTGCGGACGGGAAGGTGGCGGAGATCACCGTGCTCAGCGCTGACGGGGAAGACCCGGCCTATTATGATCAGGCTCTGGCTATGCTGGAGGAGATCGTTTCCGCTCAGTCCACCGAGGTGGACACGGTCTCCGGCGCGACGTTCAGTTCCACGGGCCTCATCGATGCGGCGGCGGACGCACTGGGAAAGGCGGCGGCAGGATGAATGAGACACGGAAAAAGCCGCTGACTGCGGCGCAGAAACGCCAGCGGGCGCTGAAGCATCGTGCCTGGCTGAGAGCGGGCGTACAGGTATTTTTCTTCCTGACCATGCCCGGTGCATTTGTGGCCGGATTCTCCGGCGTGAAGCACCTGTTCCAGTGGATCGGAGCGGGAGAGCTGCTCCGGTTGGACAGCTTTGTGCTGTCGTTGATCGGTCTGTGCGGCTTTACCGTGCTGTTTGGCCGCTTCTTCTGCGGCTATGTGTGCGCTTTCGGCGGTCTGGGCGATTTCGTCTACTGGCTGTCCGGACTGGTGCAGAAGAAGCTGCTGCACCGGAAAAAGCAGTTCCGGCTCCCGGAGCGGGCGGTGCGCTGGGGGCAGAAGGTGAAGTACCTGCTCCTTGCCCTCATCGCTGTGCTGTGTGCGCTCGGTGTATACGGGAAGCTGACCGGTACCAGCCCGTGGGATGTATTCTCACGGCTGACGGCCTTAAAACTCCCGGCAGCGGGCTATGGCGCGGGCATCGCGCTGTTCGTGCTGATCCTCATCGGCATGGCGGCACAGCCCCGGTTCTTCTGCCAGTTCCTGTGCCCGATGGGGGCGGTGTTTGCCCTGCTGCCGGTGCTGCCCTTTGCCTGGCTGCACCGGAACGGTACCCGGTGCATTCCTGGGTGCTCTGCCTGCGCCAGGCGCTGCCCAGTGGATCTGAAGCTGGATGACGCGAACCTGCGCAGCGGCGAGTGCATTGCCTGTGAGGCCTGTGTCGGCACCTGCCCCAAGGGCAATATCAGCCGCTGGGACATCCGCCTGTCTCGGGGAAAGCTCTGGCTGCCGGTGCTCGTCAAGGCGGCGCTTTTCTTCGCCCTTGGCGTGTGCCTTGGACTTTGCAGATTTATCAGCGTAAGATAGAGATAGAAAATAAGGCCGGGGTGTGCCCCGGCCTTATTTTATGGATCCGTTCCGTGTATGAAGTTCTGCACGATTCAATAGATCGGCCGGTCATGGTAGGATGCGGATTTGATGAGCTTGAATACGATGATGTAGAGCACAATAATGAACAGCGTAAACACCGCCGAGGCCCGAGAACTGCCGATCATGGCGCAGGCGTCATAGAAGCCGTGGAGTATCACGGGTACCAGAAAGCTCAGAGCCAGATTCTTCTTCTCACCCGCCTCGTTGCCGTAGACGGAGCACAGCTTGGCCCGGCCATAGAAGATGCCCATGAACACGGAGAAGCTCAGGTGGCCGGGCACGGCGGTGACCGCACGGGTCAGGGCCACGGACAGGCCGTAGGTGAACACATACTTGACGTTCTCAAAAGCGGCAAAGCCGAGGGAGACAAACACGGCGTAGACCACTGCGTCGAACAGGTAGTTGAAGTTCGGGTTGCGCCAGCTGAACTTTTTCAGAAAGAACAGCTTGGCCCCCTCTTCCACACAGGCCACGACGACAAAGGCGAGGATGATGTAATAAAGCCGGGTGGGATAGCGGAAGAAGACGCCGAGTATATTTTCTCCCACCGTCTCCAGAATCAGCGCGGCGAAGGTGGCCAGCACGCCGCCGCCCAGCATGAGGGCCAGCAGGGCAGGCGGTTCTTTTTCGATGGTGTCATGGCGGTAGACATAGCGCAGGAGAAAGAAGGCGGGCAAAATGGCGGCCAGCACATAGATCGCCGTGACATAGTTCAGCACATACAGCATGGGTTCAGCACCTCACAGGTTTAATTTTGTTGTCCCCATTATAACCTGTGTTCCTTCTGCTGTCACCCTGCTTCAGCGTTTTTTGCGCCGCAGAGAGGCGGAAATATCGCTGAGCGCCTCGGCGGCCTCGGTGTCGGTGCGCCGGGAGCGGGCCAGATCCCCCAGCGACAGCATGCCGACCACATGCCCCTGCTCCACCACAGGCAGGCGGCGCACCTGCCGCTGCGCCATCAGTCGGGCAGCGTCTGAAATGGGTGTTTCCGGTGTGATGACAGAGGGCGCGGGGGACATGATGTCTCGCACCGGGACCCGGCCGGGCTCCTCTCCGGCGGCCACGCACCGGGTTACGATGTCCCGGTCGGTGACGATGCCCGCCAGTGTGCCGTCTGCCGCACAGACCGGAAGCGCGCCCAGCTCGTGGCGGCTCAGCAGCCGCGCCGCCAGCGCGGCGCTCTCCTCCGGCGTGATAGTGACAACGCTTTTGCACATCAGATCCCGTACCCGCATTTGAATTGCCCCCGTTCGTGAGAATATGGAAAACCCCTCTGTGCTCAGTCTGCCCAAAGCACAGAGGGGTTATTCGTATGTTCCGGACCCTTCTGAGGGGTCAATTCAAGTCGTTCTGTTCGGAGAGCGCAAACGTGATGTCCAGCGTCTCGCCGTCGCGCCATACCGTGGCGGTGATGACGTCGCCCACATGGCGGCTGGCCAGATCCACATCGCTCACCTGCCGGATGGGCTGGCCGTCGATGGCGGTGATGATATCGCCCACCTGAAGCCCCTGGATGGCGGCGTCAGAGTTGGAAAAGATGGTGGCGACATACAAGCCGTCTGCCCCAATGCCCTCGTCAGCAGTTACAGAGACGGCATAGCAGGTGATGCCGATGACCGGGTGGCCGATCTCGCCGTCGGCGCACAGGGCATTGACCACCCGCCGAACGGTTTTGGAGGGAATAGAGAAGCCCAGACCCTCCACCGTGCTGGTGCTGGACATAATCTTCATGTTGTCGATGCCGATGACCTGACCATAGAGGTTGATGAGCGGGCCGCCGGAGCTGCCCTCGTTCAGGGCGGCGGTGGTCTGGAGCAGAGTCATGGAGTAGCCGTTGACCTCCACATTGCGGTTCAGGGCGGAGATGATGCCGTTGGAGAAGGTGCTCTGATAGCGCACGCTCAGTGGGTTGCCGATGGCAAAGCACTCGTCGCCTACCACCAGTTCTTCGCTGTCGCCGAACTGGGCGGGAGTCAGTTCCTCGGCGTCGATCTTCAGCAGAGCCAGATCGGTGTTGGCGTCCTCGCCCACCAGCAGGGCATCATAGCTTTCGTTGTCCGCTGTGACGACCCGGGCGGCGGAGCAGCCCGCCACGACGTGCTGGTTGGTCAGAATGTAGCCGTCCTCAGAGAGAATGACGCCGGTGGCGTAAGAACCTGCATTGTCGCTGTATGCCATGATGCTTACCACGCTGGGGGCCACCCGGGCGTAGATCTCCTGATAACTCAGCTCCTCCATCCCGGCCCGGGAGACGGTCTCCAGCGTAAAGGAGCCGTCCGGCGTGTAGCGGGCGATGTCGCTGGGACCGGTGAGCTCTGACTCGCTCTCGTCTCTGTCGTCCGACTCTCCATCGGGATCAATGTCCACGGAAAAATCGTTGTCAGAGTTCCCACTGCTGTCCGCGGTGCCAAAGCCAGAGGGGGCGGGGGAGACGACGGAGTAGAGCCGGTACAGCTTGGAGCGGATCACCAGCGCGGTGCCCGCCGCGATCAGGGCGACGACGAGGGGGAGCACGATCCTCCGCCAGCGGAACCTCTTTCGACCCGGGTTGATGGCTTCATTGGCGTAGTCCGCATCACAGGAGCCGATGGTGTGGCCGGGAGCCGCGCTGTGCCCTGCGGATTCGTCCCGACTGGCGTGGCGCTGGGGACGGGCGGACGTCTTGGGCGGCATATCCCACGGGTCATCCCCGTAGCCGCTCCAGCTGCTGTTGTTCTGCTTCCAGTCGTCCATTGGCGTCTCCTTCCGGCGCGCTCTGACGCAAGTCAGCCGGCCAGCATCAGGGTGAAGATGAATTCGGTCACACCGTCTTTGCTGGTGACGGTGATGTTTTCCTTGTGGTTGTTCAGAATGGTCTTGACGATGTAGAGCCCCAGGCCCACGCCCTCCTTGTCGATGCTGCGGGAGCGGTCGGACTTATGGAAGCGGTCAAAGATCATGTTCAGTTCGTCAGGCGGAATGGTCTCGCCCTGGTTCTTGACGGAGATGTAGGCCTTGGTGCCCTTCGTCGTGATGGTGACGGCGATGGCGGTGCCGGGGGCGGCAAATTTGGCCGCGTTATCCAGCAGATTGTAGCACACCTGGGTGATGCCGTCCGGATCGCCCCAGACCCGCACCGGGTCGTCGGGGATATGGACGTCCATGTCCAGCTGACGGTTCTTGATCTTGCCCTCCAGTGAGATCATAACCTGCACCATTGTCTCGCTGATGTCGAATTCCATCTGGCTCTGGACGGATTCACGGGCCTGAAGGGCGCTGACGTCCAGCATACGCCGCACCAGGCGGCTGAGCCGGGCGGTCTCGGAGGAGATGACCTGAAGAGAGTCGTTGACCTTTTCGGGCGGAATGGTGCCGTCCAGAATGCCATTGGTGAAGCCGGAGATGGTGGTCATGGGGGTCTTCAGTTCGTGGGAGATGTTGGCCACGAACTCTTGACGGCGCTTTTCCGAGTTGGCCAGCGAGTCGGCCATGGCGTTGAAAGCGGAGGCCAGGTCACCGATCTCGTCCTTGTGTCCGGTGTCATCCACCCGGACATCGTATTCTCCCATGCCGAAGCGGCGCACCGCGTCGGCCATCTCCCGCAGGGGCTTTACCTGCTGCATGGAGAAGATGGAGCAGGCGATGCAGGCGACGCACATTACGATCACGGCCACAAAGAAGAACAGTGTGGCCAGCGATTTCCACAGCACCACCAGATCGGTGGCGGAAGCGGTCATGAAGATGAAATACTGCATGCTGTCGCCCTGGCCGGTCTGAAGGAAGATGGGGGCGCCGGCGGCAAAGTGGACGCCGGAGTAGATGCCGAGGTCGGACATGCCGGAGTAGATGCCGTTTTGGATCATTTGACTTGTCACATCAGAGGAGATCGTGCTGCCCACATAGTCCAGGTCATCGGCGCCGTCGGCTATATAGCGAAGAACGGTGCCGCTGGCGTCACAGAGTACCAGATCGGAATCGGAGATGTGAGACAGGGCGGGGCCGTAGATGGGAAAGGCGTCCTCCGCCGGGTCAAACCCCCGCTGAAGGATGACCTGCGTCATGCTGGCGGCATAGCTGACGTTTTCTTCCATGCTCTCTTTTTTTTCGCGCACCATATAGCGATAGCTCAGGGCCGTGAACGAGACAGCCAGCAGAATGAAGGACAGCAGGATCAGCCCGGCGGTCAGCAGGAACTGGCGCCGAAAGAGGTTGTTTCTCATTTCGCGGCGTTCTCCACAACTTCAAACTTGTAGCCGACGCCCCAGACGGTTTTCAGGCTCCACTGGTCGCTGACGCCTTCCAACTTCTCCCGCAGGCGCTTGATGTGCACGTCCACAGTGCGGCTGTCGCCGAAGTAGTCGAAGCCCCAGACCTCATCCAGCAGCTGGTTGCGGGTGAATACCCGGTTGGGGGCGGAGGCCAGGTGATAGAGCAGCTCCATCTCTTTCGGGGGCGTATCCACCCGTTTGCCGTCCACCAGCAGCTCGTAGGAGTCCAGATTGATGACCAGCTTGTCAAAGGTCAGCTTCTTTTCCGCGCCGGAGTCGCCGCCGTCACCGAAGCGGCGCAGCACCGCGTGGATGCGGGCCAGCACTTCCTTCATTTCAAAGGGTTTGACGATATAGTCATCCGCGCCCATTTCAAGGCCGTTGACCTTGTCCTCGGTCTGACCCTTGGCGGTCATCATGATGATGGGAGTCTTGCTGGTCTCCCGGATCTTGCGGCAGACTGCCCAGCCGTCCATCACGGGCAGCATGATGTCCAGCAGAACCAGACCCGGTTCCCAGGCGCGGAATTCCTCCACGCCCTTGCCGCCGTCCGGGGCGATCCTGGTCTCAAAGCCCTCTTTCTCCAGATAAAGCTGGAGCAGCTGGGCGATGTTGCTGTCGTCTTCTACAATGAGTACCTTAGTGGCCATAGGGTAAGCACCTCGCTTTGAATTGTGGTTAATGTCTTGCGGAAGTGTCATTCTGAGGGAGCATAGCGCCCGAAGAAGATTAAAACATCAGCGTATTATTTAGACCGGCTGTGTGTTGAAGGTCGGTGCTGTAAGATTCTTCGCTCCGCTCAGAATGACGCGTAATTGGAGTCTTTTCTATCGCAGCATCCCACCGCCTGCCAGCCGGCGGCCAATGCACGGTGTACCAGTGCGTCCTCGGCGGGGGAAGAGAGGTATTTGTCAGCCAGTGCGATGAGCTGCTGAGCCGCTTTTGGGGCGCTGTCTCCCGCCAGCAGGGCGTAGAGAAGCGCCGCTTCGTTGACGAGCCGACGGTCATGGGCATTGCGGCCCCGGTTCTGTCCGGCCAGTTCTATGCCCCGCCGCACCCGCCATGCGGGATTGCCCCGGTCAAGCCGGGCGGCGGTGAACGGGTCGCACCTCTCGGCCAGCGCATCCAGCCGCCACAGGTCGGCGTCAATTCTTGCGGAAAATGCGGGAACGGGGGGTGTGGCGGCGGCCAGCTTTTCCTCCGGTGGCGCCCAGTGTCGCACGGCGTCCCGCCATTCCTCGCTCAGCTCCAGCGCGATCCACGCCTCGGAGGGGGCGGTGCGCTCAAAAAACGCGTCGGCGCTCACGGCCTGTGCCAGCGCCCCGGCGTCCAGATGGGCGGTCATGGGGAAGGGGGCGGCCAGCTCGCCGCCCTTGCCGTCCGGACGAAAGCGGACGGATCGGACGGGACACACGGCGCTGCTTCCCAGACTGCGGGCGGCTTCGGTCAGCAGTGCGGCGGCTTTCAGGCGGGCCGCAGTCAGCGGATCCGGCATCTCAGCTCTTGACCGGCGTATTTTCCCGCACGTCGATGCGGAACAGACTCTGCCCGGCCAGCATATGATTGATCTCAATGTCGTAGTCGATCTCCAGCCGTCCGCCGGTCAGCTCCAGCGTGGAATTCAGGCGGCGGGCCCGGACGCCGATCTCCATATTGCCGTAAGGGGTGGAGTAGAGGGACATATGGCGGCGGCCCTCTTCAAATACCATTTCCGACTGGACACTGCCCAGCCGGAGCAGGGTCACCTTTTCCGGCTCCACCTGAAAGACAGTGGTGGTGCCCTCCATGCCGGTGAGCTCGCTCTCCTCGTAGCTCAGACACAGTGCACCGTCCTGCACCGCCAGCTTGCCCTCGGTCACCAGTTCCATGGTGTCGGGATCGGTGCCGGAGTAGTCCTGGGTGCCCCGGATCGAGATGATAACGTCTTTTTCCATAGTTTCGGTTCTCCTGAAGGGTCAGTAATTTTCGATGGCGATCTGCTCCACCGGCTCGGTGACCTCCCGGTCAAGGAAGATGGAGGCCAGATCGTGGAAGGACTCCACGCTGTCGCTGACATACCAGCGGCAGGCGCCGCGCTGAGTCAGGTCGGCGCGCAGATCGTGCTCGCGCAGATAGCCGGCCAGTTCCTCGGCCACCTCGGCGCCGGAGTCCAGCAGAGTGACGCCCGGCCCCATATAGGCGCCGATCACGTCGGTGAGCAGGGGATAGTGGGTGCACCCCAGGATCAGAGTGTCCACCCCGGCGGCTCGGACGGGGGCGAGATATTCCGCTGCGATGGTCTCGATGACCACATCGCCGGGCCGGGTGCGGCCATTCTCCACCAGCGGCACGAACAGCGGGCAGGAGCGGGCGGTCAGCGTCACATTCGGGTTTTCCGCCCGGATCACCCGGTCATAGGCCCCGGTGCGGATGGTGGCGGGGGTGGCGATAATGCCGACCCTTCCGTTTTTTGTCACCTGCGCCGCTCTCTTGGCGGTGGGGAACACCACGCCGAAGATGGGCAGGTCGGTCTGGGCCCGCAAGTCGTCCAGCGCGATGGAGGACACGGTGCCGCAGGCGATGACAATGGCCTTCAGGTCAAAGCTGCGCAGGAAGTTGACATCCTGCATGGCATAGCGACGGATGATCTCCCGGGAGCGGGTGCCGTAGGGCACCCGTCCGGTGTCGCCGAAGTAGATGATGTTTTCGTTGGGCAGCAGTGCCGCCAGACGGCGCACGGCGGTCAGGCCGCCGAGGCCGGAATCAAACACGCCGATAGGGCGGTTATCCATGAGATTACCTCCAGTGTCCGCCAAAGAAGCGGACGGTATCACTTGTGCAAAAGTAGGTACACTTTAATATATCATGATAGCACAACGCGCCGGACAAGTAAATCATTTCACGCTTTTTGTTATCCTTTGTCACCCCCGGCACGATTGACTTTCCGGCAGAATAGACTATAATAATCGTACCAATAGAGCGCACAGTGCGCACGGTTGAAAGGTCTCCGCGTGTCGGCGGGGAAAGGAGGCGATCCTCTGTGGATCTTCACTTGACAACAAAGCAGTTCCGGCGTCTGCTGGATATGGCGTATATTGGAAACTGGGTCTTGAATTCCGCCCGGGGCGAAGACCGGTTCCGGGATTATGACGAGGTGGAGTCCCTGTTGTTTGCCAAGGCGGCGCAGGAGGGAATGCCCGCACTGGCGG
>USIZ01000037.1 GCA_900554855.1 uncultured Eubacteriales bacterium
AAAATTTTGGTTCTTTAAATGATAATAGCAGTGTACTCACGCTGTGATATACAAATCCAAGGGAGAGAGTCTGTATGAAGCTGGAACAGAATATTGTGCAGGTGCAGACGCTGTCGACACAGACAATCCAGAGTCTGAAAATACTTCAGATGAATACCCCGGAGCTCATGGACTACGTTCAGGAGATATCAATGGAGAACCCCGTATTGGAGGCGGAGTTCTCCTCTGTATCCGCGGCTGGCGCCGCCGGACGAGGCCAAAGCCAAATGGGATGGTTGGAGAACAGTGACCCGCAGCAACACTGGCAAAAACAGCAGGGAAATGAGCCGGATGCCCGGGATTATGCAGCCGAAACCCAAGCGGAATCGCTGAAGGATTATGTACGCAGTCAGCTGCCTGCCCAGAGCGGAAAGCTGGCGCAGGCTTTGTCCTATCTGACAGAGTGTCTTGATGAAAGCGGCTGGCTTCTGGCGTCATTGGAGGTCCTTGCTGCTGAGAGCGGCCTTTCGCTGGCACTGCTGGAGCGGGCCCTGTCACAGATCCAAAACGTCGAACCGTGGGGCGTTGGTGCACGTGATTTGAGAGAGTGCCTTCTGATCCAGTTGTTCCATCGTCCGAATACCGACGATATAGCCGCAAAGATCGTGCGCGATCATCTGCCCGAACTGGCGAAAAATCAGTACAACAGCATTGCAAAGGCACTTCGGATCTCACAGGAACGTGTGCGCAGAGCGGTTGAGCAGATCCGAAGTCTGAATCCCCGGCCGGGCAATGGCTTTGCCTGTTCGGAGCCAACGACCTATATTATCCCGGATATGATTGCCGAATGGAACGGGAACAGCTTTGATATTCTGCTCAGTCGCTCAAGTCTGCCCCAGTTGAATATCAGCAACTATTACGTCCAGCTTCGGAAGGAGAGCTCGGATCCTGAGGTCACCGCCTATCTGGATAGCAAAGTGCGTCAGGCAAAATGGGTCATTGCGGCAGTCGACCAGCGGAAGGAGACCATGCTCCGCTGTATGCAGGCCATCATGACGCTTCAGCCGGAATACTTTCGTCAAGCCCAGGGCGCACTGCGCCCCATGACCCTGGCAGATGTGGCTGCAAAGCTGGGGGTACACGAATCCACAGTCAGTCGTACCATTCGGGGCAAGTACATTCAATGTCCAGACGGCGTCGTTCCGCTCGCCTTTTTCTTCTCCCGGCCAGCATTTCAAAGCAACACCACGGGAGATGCCATATCCGTTGAAAACATCAAACGCCGTCTGCGCACACTTCTACTTCAGGAGGATCCGCATAAGCCCTATTCCGACCAGAAGCTGGCTAACCTGCTGGAGAAAAGCGACTGTTCCATCTCCCGGCGGACTGTTGCAAAATACCGCAGTGAATTAGGCTTTCCACCCGCCACCGGCAGAAAACAGATATAAACAAAATTAAAAACTCCTGCTGCTTGACAACTGTCCTGCAGCAGAAGCTTTTCCCTGTGTTCATCTATCAATTAAATAGAAAAAAACGATCTCAAATGCCAAGGCACCATCCAAATAAGAAAAGCCCTGCTTTCCCCAGTCTTTTTCGGCAGACAAAGAGCCCCCGAAGAATTCTCTTCGGGGCTCCGCTTTCATGATCGCATTTTCAGCCATAGCTCAGCGTCAGGCCGATGGAGTCCTGACCGTCTGACAGGAAAGGCACACCCTCGCCGGTACGGGCACGCTGAAAGTACATCTCCTCACCCGAGGGAGAAATGAGGATCGGAAAGGCGGCGTCAAGGCTATCTTCAGCAGGCACGTGGAGATGAAGGCGCAGACAGTCGTCCTCCATGCGCCAGACGCCGGCGCGGATGAGCTCATATTCCTGATCGTCTTCCGGCTGGAAGTAAATATAGACCCAGCCGGCATAGCCCGGTTCGCTGTCATCCGCAGCAAGCTCCATCATCCACCGGTCGCAAACCCAGGTAGTATCCTCGAGGCCGGCATCCGTGGGCGGCAGCCACCAGTCATCGCCGGCAGGCTCCCAGCCGCTGTCATCCGGATCCCGGCTTTCAAAGTCCCAATGATCCGAATAGTCGAAGCCGCTCGTGTAGCCGAAGACGGCAAAGTCCATCAGCATTGCTTCGCCGTCATCCCAAATCGGCACGATGGGATACCCGTATTCGTCGATCTGCGGGATCCAGTCAAGCGACACGCCCTCATTCGTCACGAGGACAATCTCGATGTCCGGCTCGTCGGCATCCACGAACACCAGCACGGGCTGGGCGCATTCCTCACGGTAGAGCACCTCATCCGTCCCGGAATGAATGCCGTTGTCGTAGGATTCCCAAGTGATACGGTTCACGGCAAGACTGGTGTTCTCGTCACGCGGAACAATGCAGTAGAGATCGCCATAGCCCGCGCCGAGGACACGCTCAGCGGGGATATCCAGCAGAAATGGCATCTCGGAGATAAGAGCGCTGTTGTTTTCGAGCAGCCAATCCGTCATCGGCGAGTTGTCGCCCTGCTCGCGCTGACCGAGATAGGCCACCGCGCCGGTGATCCGATCGCTGAAAGTAAAGCCATCTTGCAGCCAGGCAAGGGATTCTGCCCCCCGCTCTACCGTTGGCCTGTGATCGGCCTCTGGTGTAGACACGCTGCTCCCGCCGACCTTGCTTCCGGAGAGCGCTCCCTGAATGCCTACGTCCACGTCTTGCGTTGCTGTACCGTCTTTTCCGCCGCAGGCAGGCAGACTCAGCGCCAGTGCCAGGCAGAGAAGCGCCGGAAGGAATCGGCGCCGGAACAAACGCTTCATTGTCCGCCTCCTTCTCAGAATTTTCCGCTGCGGCCGCTTCCTCCGCCACCGCTGCAGCTGCTGGTACCGCTGTCGCTGTCAGAATCATCATGTATTTTGCGCCGTGTTTCGGTGGTATGGGTGTAGCGGTCGTACTGCTTTGTCAGGTTCAATCCACCCGCAGCAACATACTCATTGGCCTCTGCCTTTTTGTGGACTGTTTTCATCTGCCACTTCAGCATGAGGCAGATGCCGCCGGCAATCGCACAGGAGGCCACCACAACAATGAGGTACATCGGGAGGGTGTTCTTCCGCACGGGCTTCCCCTCTTCCGCTCGGGTCAGATACTCGTCGCAGGTGTCCAGATAATGAGAGACGCCGCCGTACCAGTCGTTGTCGCCGAAGTAGCCAAGGAAGGCATCCTCCAGCTCCTTCTGCCCGTACCGGTCGAATGCATACTCTGCATGATCCCCGTAGACAAACATGGCATAGTCCCGGTCGTCCATACTCAACAGGATAATAATACCGTCCCGGTCTGCGCCCATGCCAAGCTCACTGGCGTGGTAGAGCTGATAGGTGGTTTTATATACGTCGTTTCCGCCGCCGTACTCCGTGAAGTCATCCACAAACGCAGCGTAAACACCGCAGCCGTGGCGCTGGGAAATGTCCGCAGCCCGCGCTTCCAGTTCCGTCCATTCCTCGTAGGAGAGCTGGTCGCTGAGGTCGAAAATATAGTTCATATCGGCGCCGGTCGGCTCCTGCGTCTGTGACTCGGCGGTTTCTCCGGCGACATCCGTCACAGCGTTTGCACGGATATAATTCTCCACGCTTTCCGCCATCGCGTCCACCGCCTGCGACAGCGCCGTGGCGCTCATGGTCACGTCCTCGCCATTCCACGCGCGCTCGTCCATATAGGGCGACACCGCATCGTGTACAATGCCGGACAGATCCTGCGCGCTGCCCCGCGCCGTATCGAGGAGGGCGTACACGCACCAGTCCGCCTCCGAAAGCGTGTAAACGCCATCCTCCGTGCCGCGCAGCAGCAGCGTCAGCGAGACGCCGTCCTTCTGTGCGCCGCAGCCGTAGCCGGAATTCTCATAGACATACACCGCGATATCCGAGACGCTGATGTCCTCCACACCCTCATCGGTAAATACATCCACCCGCAGGTCAACGCCAAGCGCTTCCGTAAGCTGCGGGAGCTTCTGCTCCCCCTGATAGGTCAGTTCGACGGAGCCAAGTGCCTCGGTCTCATCGTAGACCGCACCGTACTCCATCGCCGCCATAGCAGGAAAGCCCAGCGCCAGCACCAATAAAAGCGCCGTCAGCAAAGCCGTCATTTTTCTTTTCATGCCCGTCCCCCCTTATCACCGCATCAGAAGCGCGGCTCCGATCGAGCCCACGATCGACAGGATTGACGCAATACCGGCAAACATGCCCCAGAATTTTCCCCAACTCACCGGCAGATCGCCGACCAGTTTTCCGGTCTGTCCGTTCATGGCAAAGAGGAAATCCTTCCCGTGCCACTTGGTATTGAGCATCCACACGGGCATGAGCGCATAATGCACCTTGCCGCGCGTCAGGTTCGTGCTGCCGGTCAGACGGACGCAGGTGTCATAGCTCGTCACACTGCCGCGCAGCGCAGCATCCAGCGTACCTTCACAGCGCTGATCGGCACGCTCCCGACACTCTTCCACGGTTACATCGTACTTGTCAGCAAGAAAGCCGGGTAGATAGGCTGTGGAAAAGGCCTTCAGCGCATTGTAGTCGTAAGGTTCAATGGAATCCATGTGGTTGTCCGGCATTTTACTGGAGGCATCCACCGGCACCTTCTCAAAGGCGACGGTGCCGGCACGATAAACGTCAAAATGTTCCGTTTTTGTGATCTCATAGTCACCGGAAACGTAGCTGTGGGAACGGGTCGCCTCGTAGCGTGCGTCACCCGCTGCCTCACCGTCGAACATCCAGAACGGAACGTAAATGCCGCGAATCTCCTGCACATGGTTTTCGTCGGTGAACGCCCTTGGCAGAAGGATCTTCCCCTTGTAGTGATCCTTGAGCGCCTTGATGGCGTCTTCCCTGCTGAGTTTGAATGGAAGAATAAAGTCCGGCTTCAGTTCTCCGGAAAACTGCCCCGGTACGACGGTGGGATTGCCGCAATAAGGGCAGGACGTTGCCGCCGTGCTCTCGTCGCAGATCAGCTCCGCACCGCAGCTCGGGCAGCTGTACGCCTTCATGTGCACGCCCTCCTCGCCCCAGTCCTCACTGAAGCCGGAGGTATCCCAATCGCCGTCGGCGGTGGCCGTCTCCCTGTTCTCCGCGGCCTTTTCCTCAGCCGCATGCTGCGCTGCCGCGGCCTTTTCCTCTTTTTCCGCGTAAAGCGCTTCGATCTCCGCGACATCGTAACTCGCGCCGCAGTAATCGCACTCCAACTTGCCGGAGGCGCCCACAAAGTGCAGCGGACCGGTACAGCCGGGGCATTGATAGTTGGTTACCTGTGCTGGCATAGATGGTTCCACCTCTTTCCTTTTCTCCCATGGAAGCGCCCGTCCGTGCGGCGGGCGGGCGCCGCCTGATACACTGGGGTCATGCAACGGCTCCATCAGCCGCAGCCGGTCTTAGCCAAACTGCATATTGCTGAGGATAACGTCCGGCATCGTGCCCGGAACGCAGTCCATATTGCGCAGGCCGATGGACAGCGCACGCCCGTCGTCGATCTGCGCGACATACTGGATCCAGTCGTAGCCGATGTACTTATAGGTGCGGCCGTGGAAGGTAATGCCGCCGATCACGCGGTCATCAATATCCTGATAGTTTTCAAAGTCGTCCTTGTAGTAGTCAAAGTCGTCTACCTTGGGTCTTACCTCAAACTGGATGCTGCCCGCGCCAAATGCCGTGGGATCGTCGTTTTCCACCAGACAGCGCTTTCCCTCGTCAAACGACCAGCCGGACGTTGGGATCTTCGTCGTGATCTTGACCGATACCTCGTCGTGCGCAAACTGAGCGATGGTCTCGGAGAAGTCCTTCATTTCGGCGTTTGCAGTGGAAGCCTTATTTGCCTCAGCCGCCTCGGCCTTCACTGTGTCGAGATATTGGTCGGCGGCCTCCGAAGCGGAAAAACCGCTGCTGTTGAACGCGCTGACCGTGAAAACGCCGGGCTCTTCCTCCGCAAAATTGACGTAAACGAAGTGGTTGGGATCATCCTCAGAGATCCACTTATAATAGCGGTAGTTCAGCTTCATGTGATCGCTGTACTCTTCCTTGACAAATTCGCCCTCCACGCCAAAGTAGTCGACCATCTCTTCGTAGGTGGTTTGGAAAATGTTGCTGGCGACCTCGCTCATCCAAACATAGCCCTTCTGCACCTGCTCTTCGGTCACAAGGCCGGTGCCGCCGGGAGCATTTGAATTTGTACTCGACGCTGCGATCCCCGTATCACCACCGTCCGTCGGGACGCCTGCGCCGATGGCGTCCGGCATGGGCTTGCCCGCCCTGATGAGCGGCAGATACCAGTCCTCATAGCGGCTGGGCAGCGAATCTGCATCCACATCGTCCCACTCAATTCCCCACGGACGCAGATAGATCTCATAGTAGAACTCGTCATCGCCGTTTTCATAGTAGCCGTCGATCCGGATCAGATCCTCAAAATCCATCAGGCCCGGGTCAACGATCCAGTCCGCGTGCTCCAAATAGACATCCGTGAACTGGCCGTCCTCGGACATCAGCGTGCCGTGTTCGCCGGTACCGGACGTGCTCAGACTGACGTTCACCTTTGCCATAAGACTGTCTCTTGAGTAGTCCTCGTCCCAGAGTCTGACGGTGCCGGTCATGTCCGAGCCGATGTCAATAGTGCCGCAGATATCCCACCAGGCGCCTTCCATCTCCTCATAATCGCCCGAGCAGCCGGTCATCTTCCACCAGCCATACCAGTCACCGTTCCACCAGTCGAGCAGCGCGTTGTCGGTCTTCTCCGTTGAGGATGCGCCGTCCCCCTTGATAAAGGTGACGGTGACCGCGCTGCCCCAGAGATCGGTGAGCGTGATGACGCCGTCTTGCAGCGTGCCGCTGCTTTCCAGACTGTCTCTGGTCAGCTTCAGAGAGCCGTCACTCTTCAGCTCCCACTTGATGTCAGTCGCGTCGCCGCCCAGGCAGAACACACCCTTGCCGCCGCTTTTCAGCTCGATGTAGCTCTCGCCTTCATCATAGATTTCGTCCAGGAGGAACCACTGGCTGCCATCGCCGGAGAATTCCGCGCCGATGTATTTACCCAGGTTGGGGTCGTCGGATGTTTCGCCGCCCTTGCTGCCGCAAGCACCGAGCGCCAACAGCATCATCAGTGCCAGTGCAAGAGAAAGTATCTTTTTCATGTTTTACTCCTTATCCCGTCACTTTGGCCGGACCGGAACTGCGCACAGGGCGCAGTTCCTTCAGGTTCTCTGAATCGGATTGCCATTCTTATCCGTGAATTTTCCGGTGGCGATCTTGATAAGGTCAACGAGCCAGCCGATACCGAACAGGCCGCCCGTAATCAGGTAGAGAATACCGGTGCCGATCTTGCCCGCATAGAAGCGATGGATGCCCGCACCGCCAACGAAGATGCACAGCAGCAAAAGCGTCAGCCAATTCAGGGGCTTGTCCGCACCGGGGGCTACCGCAGGCGCCACATAATCGGGAACCGTTTCGTCGGCAAGGATTTTCTGGATGGTATCTGTCACACCGTCGATGTACTGCCCCTGCAGCATCGGTCTGCTGGCCACGCCCTTGACGCCCTTGCGCATCACGCTGTTTTTACCCACGTCGATGCCGTTGATCGTGGCGCTGCTGCTCTGCGTGACCGGCGTGATCTTGATGTGCGTACCGTTCTTGACATGGAGCCAGAGAATAACGTCAAGATTCGGTTCCTTTTCAAAGACAACGCGCTCGCCGGGGACACCTCCCTTGACGGAAAACGGCATCTGGAATGCCGCAGCGCGGGCCTTCAGCTTGTCATAGATTTCCTGAATCGTCATTGCGTTTGGGATATCGAATTCACGGGGGAAGGTTGCGGTCATGCTGTCCTTCAGATTGCCAGTCAGGTTATTCATAATCTTTCCTCCTAAAATGATATATTGTTTATCCCTTACAGTTTCTTCCCGGTGTGTCCGTTTACTGCCTGTCATAGGTGAGACACGGCTGGATCGCCGGACTCTGATGTACGGTTATCTCCGCTTGATCTGGCACGTCTATTTTCTGTTACTCCTGCGTTTTTCGGAACGTCACCGTTTCCTCGCTGTCGTCCGGTCGTTCCAGTTTCAGCTCCAGCGTTCCGCTGGGCTCTCCGTTCTCCGCTTCATGGCCAAAACTCTTAATCTCGCCGAGCGAGACACCGTCCGGCGTCACAAGCGTGCCGTTCTCCAGTGTAATCTCCGTCCAGATGATCTGCCCCGGCTGGAGATAGGTGAAGTACAGGGGTGCGCGCAACACAGTCTCGCCATCCAGGCTGAGAACGATCCCATTGTCTTCGCGGATGCTCGCCTGCCAGCGGCCATCTGTGCTTGCCCAAGTTCCCGCCAGCACCGACCAGAGAACAGCGTTGTCCACATAGGTGCGGTCTCCGTCCAGTGGGAAAGCGACATCCGGATTTTCCATCCCGCCCCGATCCATGATCCGATCCGTGACAAAGTGCTTGTAAAGCCCGGAAAGGGTGAGTCCAACAAGCATCCCGGCCAGAAGGATCCAGATCATTCGGCGCTTCATCCAACGATATCCCCGTCGCCAAAGGGGTCGCCGCACTCGGGGCAGAACTTGGGCGGATGCCGCGGGTCGGCGGGCTCCCAACCGCACTTGTCACACTTATACTGGGGAACTCCGGCGGGTTTCTTCGCGCCGCACTCGGAGCAGAACTTGCCCTTGTTCACCGCGCCGCAGGAACATGTCCAGCCTTCGTCCGCGGGAACGGGCCTGGGACTGCCGCGTTCCGGGCAGAATTTTCCGGTTGCAGTTGCACCGCAAACGCACTTCCAACTCGCGGACGCAGGCTTGGGTTCGGGCTTCTTACTGCCGCAGTTGGGACAGAAGTTGCCGGTGATGCCGCTCTGGCCGCAGGAACACGTCCACCCCTGCACTGCCGGAGCCGGGGCAGGCTGCGCCGCCTGCTGCTGCATCTGTTGCTGCTGGCCCATCTGGAAGAGATTCTGGGCGTTCATGCCGCCCGCCTGTCCGGCCATTCCCATGCCCATGAAGGCCATGGCCGGGCCCGCGCCGGTGTTGGCGGCCGCCGCCTTCATCGCATCGCCCTGAGAGCCGACAAGATGCGCCGCTGCACGGGTGGGATCCATAAAGGCCGCGTTGCGCTGCAAGTCCTTGATCATCTGCTCGTCTTCCTCATTGGCCTTCACGCTGGAAACACCGAAGGAGACGATCTCCATGCCGCGCAGGTCGCGCCACTTGCCCGAAAGCTGCTCGTTGAGCGCGTCTGCCAACTCCAACGTGTGGCCGGGAAGGGCGGAATAGCGGATCCCCATTTCGCTGATCTTTGCAAATGCAGGCTGGAGCGCAGTCAGCAGCTCCGTTTTCATCTGGCCCGCAATCGTTTCGATCT